>DATJXN010000125.1 GCA_035500095.1 Candidatus Binataceae bacterium | reverse complement strand
GCCCAGACGCGTTTCGACGATCAGCGCGCGCAGCATGGCGAAGACCTCGTCGGCGGTCTTGGGATCGAGATTGCCGGTCGGCTCGTCGGCCAGCACCAGGCGCGGATGCAGTACCACCGCGCGCGCCACCGCCACCCGCTGCTGCTCGCCGCCGGAAAGCTCGGCCGGCCGCCGTCCGAGCTTGTCGGCGAGGCCCACCAGCTCGAGCACTTCGCCCGCGCGCCGCGCCGCCTCCGGCTCCGCCATCCGCGCAATCAGCGCCGGCATCATCACGTTCTCCAGCGCCGTGAAGTCCGCGAGCAGGTAGTGGAACTGAAAGACAAAGCCGAGCTTCAGGTTGCGAAACTCGGCGAGCGCCCGCTCGCCGAGCGTGAACAGGTCCCGACCCTCGAAGTAAACCTTGCCGGCGGTCGGCGTCTCGAGACTCCCGAGCACGTGCAGCAGGGTCGATTTGCCAGTGCCCGATTGGCCGACGATCGCCACCTCCTCGCCGGCCCTCACCTCGAGCTCGAGTCCGCGCAGCACCCGGACTTCGCGGCCGGCGTCGAAGAAGCTCTTCGAGAGTCCTTCGGCCTTGAGCAGAAGTTCCGCGCCGTTGGCGCCGGGTACCGGCGCCACGGCCGCGGCGGGACCCGATGCGCTGCGCTCACTCATAGCGGAGGATCTCCACCGGCGAGAGCGTGCGGGCCTTGAAAGCCGGGTAGAGCGACGCACCCAGGCACAGCACCACGGCCGCCGCCGCCACGGCGAGGAAGTTTACCGGGTACAGCCGCACCGGTACGGCGCTGACCATGAACATGTCGGGCGGCAGATGAATAAGATGATACTTGCCGATAAGGAACGAGGTGACGAAACCGCCGAGCACGCCGACGGCGGTGCCGGCGAAGCCCAGCGCCGCGCCCTCGCTCAAAAAGATCCAGGCGACCGAGGCGGCCCGCGCCCCCATCGCGCGCAGAATCGCGATCTCCTTGCGCCGTTCCATCACTACCATCACCAGCGTGGCGACGATATTGAACGCCGCCACCAGCACGATCAGCATCAGCACCAGGAAGTAGGTGAACTTCTCCAGCTTGAGCGCCGAGAACAGCGCCGAGTTGGCCTGCGTCCAGTCGGTCACGGTGAAGCCGCTGCCCGCAAGGCGCGCGATGCGCGTTGCGACGGCGGGGGCGTCGAACAGGTTATGCACCCGCATCTCTAGGCCGCTTTCGAGCTGCGGGTCGTCGGCGAGCAGGGCGCGGGCGTTATTCAGCGAAACGAAAATCAGCGACGAGTCGAACTGGAACATCCCGGAATGAAACATCCCGCCGACCACGAAGCGCCTAAGGCGCGGAGCGCCGACTCCGCCGCCGATACTCGCGGGCGAGATTAGCACGAGCGGGTCTCCCGTGTGGATTCCCAGCTCGAGCGCGAGCGAGTCGCCGATGATCGCGCCTGGCAGCTGCACGCTGCGCTTGGCGCCGCCGTCGACGACGGTGGCCGGAAAAGTCCGATCCAGAGCGTCGAGGCCGCCGTCCTTGAGCGTTTCCCTAAGCTCGGTCAGCACCGGGTTGTTCGCCTCGATCACTCCGCGCAGCACTCCCCCTGCGACGTAGGCCGGCACGCCCGCGGCATTGGTGGAAACCGCCATCACCTGCGATGACACATAGGGCGCCGCCGCTTCGACCCCGGGGAGCGCGTGGATGCGCTGGAGAAGCGGGGCCGGATCGAAGGCTGCGGCGTTGGTGCTTTGGAGGGTGACGTGTGGGTTAAAGGCGAGCAGGCGCTGGCGCAAATCCTCCTGGAAGCCGCTCATGACCGATAACACCACGGTCAGCGCGAACGTGCCGAGCGCCACGCCGGCGAGCGAAATGATAGCGATCAGCGAGACGAAACGCTCGCGCCTGCGCGCGCGCAGATAGCGCATCGCTATCAGATATTCGAAGCGCACCGTTGGTCGTATGAAGGCAGGTTAGCGTCTGGCGGCGGCCAGCACCGCGGCGTTGCAAGGCTTCCGACGGCATGAATTCCTGCCATGAGGGCCGCGCGAGGCCTACGGTGCCAATCAAGAATAATCATGCTGATCGGCGGCGAGCTTGCCATTTTTCATAGTCATTGAGCCATAACAGTATCGCAAACGAGGGCAAGGTTGCGACGGCGTTGTCTGAACCGCTATAAAGGCCGAGAGTCTTCGCCGAGGGGTATCCAGATGAAGTGCTGGTTGTTGGGGGCACTAGCCCTTGCACTCTGGACTTGCACATTGTGCGCGCGCGTGCGGGCCGAGGATCCACCGCCGCAAGACCAGAATCTCATAACGATGAATTTCCAGGACGTGGATATCCCGGTCCTGGCCAAATTTATCAGCGAGATCACGGGCAAGAATTTCGTCGTCGACGAAAGCGTCCGCGGCAAGGTCAGCATCATCTCCCCAACGAAGGTCACTCCCACCCAAGCGTATTCCATCTTTCAATCGGTCCTCCAGGTCAAGGGCTTTACCACCGTGCAGGCCGGCCCGGTGATAAAGATCGTCCCCGCGCGCGAAGTCCGCGAGTCGGCCGCACTTACTACCTCGCAGCAACCCGGCGAGGATCGGGGCGATTCGTACGTTACGCGGATGGTCCGGCTGAAGAACATCGACGCCGCCTCGCTGGTCAGCGTGGTGCAGCCGATGGTTTCGCATGACGGCCTGGTTGCCGCGTTTCCCGAAGACAACACGCTGATCCTCACGGATAACGCTTACAATATCGAACGCCTGCTCAGGATCGTCGGCAGCCTCGACGTCCAGGGCACGCGCCAGAATATCGAGGTCATTCCGCTTCAGCTCGCGTTCGCCGACGACGTCGCCTCGCAGATCGAAAAGATCATGAATGGCGAGACGGGTCCGGAGGCCGCCGGCGGGCGCTTTCCGCGTCCCGGCCTCGGCGTGGTGGCGCCCTCGGCGCAGGGGCCAAGCGGCGGCTTCAAGGTAGTTCCCGACGAACGCACCAACTCGCTGATCGTGCTGGCCGGGCCGGTACAGATGCGCTCGATCAAAGATTTGATCGCCAAGCTCGACGTTCATCCGCCCAACGAGAACTCGCGTATCCACGTGTACAGGCTCAGGAACGCGACGGCTGGCGAGATCGTGCAGGTGCTCAACGGGCTGCTCGGCGGCGGCGGTGCGCCGTCGACGCTCTCGCCGACCACCGGCCGCAACTCGCTTGGCCGCGGTGGCTCGGGCGGCTTCGGCAGCAGCGGTTCGCTCAATTCGGGCTTCGGCGGCGGGGTCGGCGGCTTGGGCACCTCCAGCACGTCTTTTGGAGGCTCCAACTCGAGCTTCGGTGGGGGGATGGGATCGTCGATGGGGAGCCGTGGCGGCAGCCTCGGCGGCGGTGGCGGAACGCTCAGCGCGAGCGGCGGCGGTGCTTCCTCCAAGTCGCTCGACTTTGAGAACGTGGTAAACATCACAGGCGATCCGGCCACCAACTCGCTGATAATCAGCGCCGCGCCGCAGGACTACCAGACGCTCCGCCGCGTTATCGAAGAGCTCGACGTGCCCCGGATCCAGGTTTTCGTCCAGGCGATCATCGTAGAGGTCAGCGCCGAGCGCGCCCGCGACATCGGGGTCAACTGGCAGGCCGCGACCAACATCAGCGGCAGCACGATCGGTGTCGGACAACT
>DATJXN010000124.1 GCA_035500095.1 Candidatus Binataceae bacterium | reverse complement strand
TTACGTATCATGGCCGGCCACTGGTGTGGGTGTCATCTCGGTTTATAGCACCCACCGGAACCACGAGACCATGGTCAGCTGAGGTTCGTCGCTGACGGCGCAGCCGGCGCAGCGACGGACCGTCGCGATGGGACATGAATTCCCCGCAATCATTTCAAACCCTGCTGCTGGCGATAGAGCCGGCCGCGATCGCGCGCTTCAAGGCGATCATCGAGTCATACGACAACCTTGCGACGCTGCGCACCGAGGATCCCCGTCATCACTATCTGCGGCTGTACTTCGACGATGCCTCGGTGGCCGAAGTGGACGCGCTGCTCGACTCGCTGAGCGCGGCCTTTTCGATCCGCCGCATCGGCGCCTGACGGCCGGCCTCCGCTATCCTCCCTGCAGTTCGACCGCGTAGTCGCGGCCTTCCCACTTTTGCCGGGATTCCCAGTAAAACGTAAAGCGCACGGGCGCGCGGTCGGACGCGGTGATGTCGATATCGACGAAATCGAGGCCGACCGCGGTGTGTTGCGAATGGCTGTCGTGAGCGTGATGCCACTCGTCCTTAGTCCAGTGCAGCATGAATGGTTCGTCGCACTGTACACGCAGTCTGCACGGCGGCGCCACGGATTGGATCTGCCGGTTGCGTTTCCAGACCTCGATCGCCGCCCGCGGCTTGCCGGCGCGATAACGCTCGGCGACTTCCGGTATCAGGTCGAAGACGACGCCGTCGGCGGCTGACCGCAGGAGCTTGAGATATTCCGCATGCGCCCACATGAGCGGCATCGCCGCTCCCGTGGGTTTGCCGAAATACATCAGCGCTGCCGGCAGATCCGGCCGGTCCCAGATCTGCTCAGGCAGGAGCCGCGTCGCCGCGGTGGCGAAGTTTTCGATCGCGCGGAGATACGGGCTGACGTCGCGGCCGGCGGCGAGCTCATAATGGCCGCGCTCGCCGGTCAGGAGCGGCCACGGCCGGCCGACGCCCCATCCGTCGAACGGTCCGCCGTCGTCGCGCTGGCCGTAGCCGTCGTGAGTGTAACGCCTCCAGCAGGGTCCGGCCGGGAAACTGGTCTTGAGTACCGCATCGATCACGCGCAGCGAATCCTCGATCAGCGGACCGCCGGGGCGGCGGATGCCGTAACGCACGAGTTCGAGGAAACCCGCGTCGACGATTTCGGCCGCGGGAAACTGGTAGGGCTCGCCGGGCGCGCGGTTATGGATCGTAACCATTGCGTGGTCGGGATCTTCATTCGACGTGCCCGCTGCAGGGTCGGCGGGGTTGATGCGGACATAGTGGCGCTTGATCCCGGGCACGATGAAGCCCTGTCCGGTGACGGTCCAGCGTTCGATGTGGGATTCGAGAAAGTCGGCGTAATCCAGCAGGAACTCGGCGGTCGCCGCGTCGCCGCGTTCTTTGGCCAGGTGCGCCGCGCATACCAGGGCCGCGATATTGCTCGCCAGCGTCGAAGGCGAGTAGCCGCTGTTCTCCTCCCATCGCTCCTGCGGCGTGATCGGGCCTTCGTAAATCAGGTAGCGGGCCGCCGCCAGCACCATCGGATAGGGATCGAACGCGCCCATCGCGGCGCCGCTTTGCGCCAACCGGTACGCCAGCATGATCGGAAAGGCGACCTCGTCGAGTTGGATGCCCGACCAGTAGGGCGTGCCGTCGATCCAGAAATTTTGCGGAAACCCGCCGTCAGGGCGCTGCGAGCAGGCGAGGTAGATGAGCGCGCGCAGCGGCGTGGCTAGGTCGCCGCCCGCCAGCAATCCGGTCGCGCTGTTGACCATGTCGCGCGTCCATACCAGATGGTAGCCGCCAAGGTCTTCGTCCCCTTTGACCTCGCCCCAGGGGATGCTCAACGAAGCGATTAGCGCGCCGGGGAAGCGCTTGTCCTCATGGGCGAGCAGCAATTCGCGGCTTCGGTGGCAGAGATGGCCGCCGTCGCCGGTCCATTGCTCCAGCGGGTACATATGCACGCAGGCGCGGCTCCATTGCTCAATGAAGCGCGCCGAATGCTGCGCGAAGGGCACGCCGAGCGACTGGTAGAGGCAGGTCACCGCGCGATGCAGGCTGTTGCCGAAGGCGAGGCCGAGGGTGAAGTGGCGGTCCTCGGGCAGATCGATCTCGGCGGTCAGCGCGACGTTGCCATCAGGGGCTGAGGCGAACTCCCAGTCGAGCTTGAAATTCTGACTGAGGTCCTGCCATCCGTCGGTCTTGCCGACGTAGCCGCACGAACGGTGCGCGAAAGGTACGTTGGCTCCCAGGGCGAGCCAGGTGCCGTCCTTATGCGCGGTCAGAAATTCGTACCCGGCCATCCGCGCGACGTTGGCGCTGTTGCCCCATCCGCCGACGTTCAGATGCGGCGAGAGCAGCACGAACAGGCGCAGGCGGCGCAGCAGGTCGGCGTCGCCCTCCAGCCGGGTGTCCAGCAGCACGCACGGCTGATGCGGGTCGCTGATGACCTCCATCACCACGCGGTAGCGGCCGTCGCGGTCGGCATTGGTGATGCGCACGCCGAGACCGCGCTCGGTAAGGTATTCGATCGAAGAGTCCTGGTCGCGATGGACGTCGTGGAAAAAGGTCTTGCCGTCGGTCACCAGGTACTGCAAATCGCGGATTTGCGGCCGATCGATCGTGGGAAAGTAAACCTCGCTGAGCACCCCGCCCGAAGCGGTGAACCAGACCGGGCTCGCGGTCGAATACGCCGTGCCGACGACATCCTTGGCGCTGTGGGTCCAGCGCGGCTCGATTCCCGGGGCTCCCGAAGCGCGTGGGTCGTTGACGATTGTGGCCATCGGGTCGCTCTCCTTTCCGTGGACGCGCGGGGGCGGCGCTTACAGCGTGGCGGGAGGTTCGGCTGCCGGTTCGCTCAGCGGCGCCGGCGAACGGAACATATAGGAAACGCCCACGCTCAATCCATAAAGCAGCAGCAGCGGAATCGCGAGCAGGAAAATCGAAACCATGTCGGGCGGGGTCAGCGCAGCCGAGACCACGAAGATGCCGAGCACCGCGTAGCGGAAATATTGCAGCATCATGCGGTAGTCGATGAGTCCGAGCCGCGTCAGGAACACCGAGAAAATCGGCATTTCAAAGGTCAGTCCGAAGGCCAGCATCAGCTTGGCCGAAAAGGCGAGGTATTCGCTGATCCGGATCGTCGGCGTTACGCCGATCGAGGCATACTGGGCGATGAAAAATGCGTAGCCGATCTTGAACACCACCGCCCAGCAGAAGTAGCCGCCGAGCGCGAAGAACAGGCTCGAGCTTACGACGAACGGCAGCGCCATCCGCCGTTCAGACACATAAAGGCCGGGGGCGATGAATTTCCATACTTCGTAAAAGATCGCGGGGCTCGCCACAAAAACGCCCGCAACCAGCGCAACCTTGATCTTGGTGAAAAAAGCCTCGCCCACGCCCGTGCCGATCAGCAGCAGTTTGCCCTGGCCGACCTCGCGCAGCGGCAAAGTCAGCCAGGCGAAAAGATGGTCGGCGAAAATGTACGAGAGCGCGCATCCCACCGCCACCGCGATCACCGCTCGCACCAGCCGTGCACGCAACTCGCGCACGTGCTCGAGCAACGGCATGCGGACCTCCTCCGTCACGGCGGGAGGATTGGCGGCGGAAAACTCCTGGTTGGCCACGTAACGCGGTGCGAGTTATGGCGGCTTAAAGTTTGTCGTCCGGATCGTCCGGCGACTCCGGGACAGGCGCCTTGGGCCCGCTCGGTTCAGCGGACGACGGTTGCTCGCTTGGCGCTTGCACTTCGGCCGGCGTCCGAGCCATGGTCGCCTGATGCTCGGTGGGAGGCTGAAGCTCGGCGCCGGGAGCGCTTTCAACGGGCGCCTCCGACTTGGGCTCTGGAGCCAGGAAGGCCGGCGCGGGGGGCGTCGGCGTCGCAGGGGGCGTCGGTGGATGCGGATCGTCGAAGCGCGGCGGCAGTATATTGAATGGCGAGTCATCGCCTATCGCGCCGGAGATTTCGCGCATCACGGTGTTGCTCGCGAGCCGCAACTCGCGCATCACCTTGCCCACGGTGCGCATCACCTGCGGCAGGTCATCCGGCGGGATAACGATCAGGGCGATTACCAGGAACAGGAGTATTTCAACTATTCCCAAAAGGTTTCCGTCCGCCGACGCCAGGCCCCATAGCGCGAGGCCGCACGGTCTGATTTATGATCGTTATCGAAGTTCAGGGTGTCAACGATGCTCAGGACCGCATTGATCAGCGACCGCCGTTTTTTGAAGCATTTCGCCGGCCGAAGCCATCCGGAACGCCCTGAACGCGCGGCGGTGATGATCGAGATGGCCAGCCGGCTGAATCGTGACGCGTTACTTGCGATTAGCCCGCGCGAGGCGACCACCGAGGAGATCGAACTGTGCCATGACCCGGCCTACGTCGCCGAGGTCAAGCGGAGCGCCTCGATGCCGCGCTACGACTTCGACCCGGACACGCACACCTCGCCCGACTCCTGTCAGACCGCGCTGCTGGCGGCGGGCGGCGTGCTGACGGCGGTCGAGGCGGTGATGGACGGAGCGGCGGACAACGCCTTTGCGATCGTCCGTCCGCCGGGCCATCACGCGCTCGCCGCGCGCGCGATGGGATTTTGCCTGTTCAACAACGTGGCGATCGCGGCGCGCTACCTGATTCGCCGCCGCGGTCTCAAGCGCGTGCTGGTGATCGATTGGGACGTCCACCACGGCAACGGCATCCAGGACATCTTTTACGATTCGCCCGAGGTGCTCTACTTCTCCACTCATCAGTACCCTTTCTACCCGGGGACCGGCGCACTGGACGAAACCGGCTACGGCGCCGGCGCCGGATACACGGTCAATGCGCCGATGCCGGCGACGTTCGGCGACAACGAGTACCTGCGCGTCTTCGACGATCTGCTGGCTCCGGTCGTCCGGCAATTCCGTCCGGAGTTCATCCTCGTGTCGTCGGGCTTCGACGCGCACTTTCGGGATCCGCTGGGCGGGATGCGAGTTACCGAGGGCGGCTTCGCCGCCCTTGCGCGGCGGGCGAAGCGGATGGCCGCCGAGTGCTGCGGCGGACGGATGGCCGTCGCGCTGGAGGGTGGTTACGATCTGCAGGCGCTGGTCGATTCGGGACGCAGCGTGATCGACGAGTTGGGCCGTGGAGCCGACGAGCCGATCGCGCCAGCCGCCGACGGCACGCGTGTGATTCCAATAATCGAACGCGCGCACTATTTCCTCGCGAGCTACTGGAAGTTCTAAGGACAGGCGAAGCCGCGCGGACGTGTCCGGATCCAAGTCTCCGAGCCAATCCCACTTGCTGCGGCTGATCGCACTCGGAGCGGCCTCGCCGCAGATGTGCGAGCTCGGCCGGCGGCGGATCACGGTCGGCGCGGCCGCCGACAACGACCTGATCCTGAAAGAGTCGACGGCCTCGCGCCGGCACGCGGCGCTGGAGCGGCGATGGGGCCGGTGGCGCGTTGTGGATCTTGGTTCGACCAACGGGACCTATCTCAACGGCCGCCGCGTGACCGGGCCGACGCCCGTCGAGCGCGGCGACGAACTGCGTTTCGGCGACGCGCGCTTCGCCTGCGTCGCGCCCGGCGACGACCTGTCCCAGGTCGGCGCCAGGCGCGCCAGGAGCGTAGCGCCGGCCCGGCGCCGCGCATCGCGCGGCGCGCGCGCCGTCGCAACCTTGCTGCTGTTCGCGAGCGGCGGCTTCGCACTGACCGCGTACGTGCTGCACGTCGAGCACCGTGTCGGCGGGGCGGAGGGGACGGCGGCGCGAAGCGCCGCCG
>DATJXN010000123.1 GCA_035500095.1 Candidatus Binataceae bacterium | reverse complement strand
TGTCCGCTAATAAGAACGGAGAGCAGCCGGTGCGCGGTGGAAAACGAGGTCTTATTGGGATTTCCGCGGGATCGAAGAGGCATCGATCATTGCGCATGAGGCGAGCGGCGAGATCAGCGAGCGCACGAGCCGGTCCGTGGTAAAGAGAAATGAATTCGCTGGTCCAGTTGTCTCAAAAGAGGTTATAACCTATTTGAGATAAAAGAAAAGATTATTTATCTTAGAAAATACTATTTGATAATAATTAGCTGGCAATTACGGTCTTTGAAGAGTAATGGCCGCCTCCTCGTAACTCATATGTCCGCTAATACGCACCTTTGCTCTTTCTCTAGTTGGACCTAGGATATAAATTGACCAACTATATGGAGTACTTTCAGTACTTCCGCTTGAAGAGTCCGCCCTTTCAACCCGCATCGCCTGACGGAGCGGTTTACTTCAGCCCGACCCATATCGCGGGACTGGCGACGCTGGAGTCGGGTCTGTCGGGCGAGCTTACCGGCTTGACCATGCTCACGGGTGAAGCCGGAACGGGAAAAACCACGCTCATCTATTCCCTGCTCCAGCGCGACTTCAAGCGCGTCCGAGTCGCGCTCATCGAGGACCCCAAGCTCTCGTTCCTGGAAATCATGCGGGTCGTGATGAGCCAGATGAATCTGTACTCCACGGGAACGACCAAGCTCGACTACCTCGACGCGCTGCAAAAGCTGGTCAAGATGCGCGGCAAAGAGGAGCGGATCGCGATCGTCGTCGATGAAGCGCAACTGCTGAGCGACGACGTGCTGGAGGAGCTACGGTTGCTCTCTAATCGCGCCGACCGGACCCTGCAACTCGTCCTGGTGGGCCATCCGGAACTCGCCGAGCGGATGAAGAGGCCGGAACTGCGCCAGCTCAATCAGCGGATTTCCTCGCGCGGCGCTCTGACTCCGCTCACGCCGGCACAGGCGGTCAAATACGTTGAGTGCAAGCTGAGCGCGCAGGGGAGCAACTGCGCGCAGCTCTTCGAACGCGGCGCCTTAAAGCGTCTGCTCCGGCGCAGCGACGGCATCCCGCGCAAGATCAACATGCTCTGCCATACCGCGATGGAGGCCGCGTACAACGCCGGCGAGAGAAAGGTCTCTTACAAGATCGCGCGCAAGGTTGCGGACGAATACCAGGATGCAGTCAGGGTCAGGCGGCGAAGAAATCCCTTCATGCTTCCCGCGGCCGGGCTCGCGTTTGCCGCGCTGTTGCTGGTGACTTTCGTTTACCCAAACCCCTTCTCGGCCCGCGTGCGCAATCTATTCGGCGGCGGCCACAAAGGACAGCCGGCTCAGCCGATCAAGCAGGTCAAACAGGCCAGGACGGCCGAGCCTGCCGAACAGGCAAACTCAGCGCCGCTCGCCAAACCGGTCGAGCCCTCCAAGCCGGTTGAGCAGGCTCAATCAGCTCAGCAGGCGAAGCCGGCTGAGCAGCCCAAACCGGCTGAGCCGGTCAAAACCGCCGGAAACTCGGCCGTTGAGCAGCATCCTGACGCAAGCGGCAAACCTGACCATATCGTCCGGCCCGTGCCTGCGCCGGCCGGAGTTCGGCCCGACCTGCTGGAGAGGCTTCCCGCCGCTCACGCGGTTGCAGATTCGGGAACTGCGCGTCCTCCCAGCGCGGTGACCGCTCCGTCATCGTCGTTTCTGAGCCCTGCTCCAGCCGCGGCCGCGGTTAGCGCGGCGCCGGCGGTAGCACCAGCGCCTGCGGAGCGACGAAATCAGATTACCGTCAGAGCGGGTGACACACTGGAAAGAATTGCCGTTCGCTATCTCGGATCGACCTCCGGGATCAACGCCTTCATCGCCGCCAATCCGCAGCTCGGCAACATCAATCAATTGATTGTCGGACAGGTCATCTACCTGCCTCGCGGCGTCAGTCCGAAAGCCGCGCACGAGGAGGCCGCGACCGAACCCGCGGCGGAATCGGAGGCCGAGCCCGCGGCGGAACCGGCGGCAGAGCCTGCGACTGAACCATCGGACTCGAACGCGGACGATTCTCCGCAGTAATAACAGCGCGGCCGCAGAGACTTCGCCCTTCCCTGCGTTGATTCGTGCGGACGACGCCGCCTTGGCTGGCGGCGTCTGAATACGCGCGCGGCGCGCAGCTTCCCCGCAAGGGTGGGGCGTGCTGATGAAGCCGTTATCGTGCGCGCGGCGGGCGCATCAAAGCTCGCATAATCCGACCGCAAATTGAGGAACGGGCGGTCCTATTTGGATTTTCCGCGCCCCGATTTTCCACGGCTGGGGCGCGGCGGATTATAGAGGTGAAAGAACGAAAACGCCGCGATCACCAGCGCATGCGTGATCTCCTCGGTTGCGATCAGCCGTTTGACGTCGCCAAGCGGCACGATCACGACCTCGGTCTCTTCGGCGCCGCCCAGGCGCGGCCGTGCGACGCGGCGCACATTGCGGGCCACGAACGAGTAGCAATAGTTGGGCTGGATCGCGGGATTGGGATGCACGCGTCCCAGCGCGATCACGTCCTCGGAGTCGTAGCCGCACTCTTCGCGCATCTCGCGCCGCGCGGCCGCAAGCGGGCTCGGATCCTCGGGATCGACCATCCCGCCCGGGATCTCCAGCGTGAATTCGCCGACCCCGTGGCGGAACTGCCGCACCATCACGACTTCATTGGCCGGCGTGATCGGGATGATGTTGATCCAGGCCGGCGCCTCAAGCACGAAGAACTCGTGCTCGCCGCGATGCGGATGGGATCGCTCATGGCGATGGAGGTCGAAGATCGGCGTCGCATAAACGCGCTCGCTCTTGACCGTCTCCCAACGGCGGGCCCTGGTCCGCGCCATCGCTAACCGCGCCGGCGCCGCGCGCGCCGCCTAGAAGAGCCGTCCATATTCGATCGCCGGGCACCGGTCCATCACAACCGTCATCCCGGCCGCCTGCGCCAGCGCCGCCGCCTCGACGTCGACCACGCCCAGCTGGCACCAGAGCACGCGCGCGCCCTTGGCGATCGCCGCCGCGGCGATTTCCGCCACGTGCTCCGAGCGCCTGAAGACGTCGACCATCTCGACCGTGCCGGGAATCGAGCCCAGGTCCGGATAGCATCGTTCGCCGAGCGCTGTCATGAGCGCGTCGGGCGCAAGCTTCGGATTGACCGGGATCACGCGAAAGCCTTTGCGCTTGAGCAGCATCGCGATCCGCAAGCTGTCGCGCGCCGGATTGTGCGAGCATCCGAGCACCGCGACGGTCGCCGGATGCGCCAGGATCTCGCGGATCGCGGCGTCGGGCGGGTTGCTGAATTCGGTCAATTCGATCCCTTTAAGATTTCCCGCACGGCGCGGCTCACTCACCGCCGAGCAGGCGATCGGCGACCCGCAGGACCAGCCGGCCGATTTCGTCGCGGCAGAGATCGAAGACCTCGTGACCCTGCTCGAACGGATCCTCGATATCGCCCGCCTCGCCGGCGAACGCGCGCAGAGTGAAAACCGCGCGCGCGGCGGAAGCGGGAAAGCGCTCGCGCAGGTCGCGCTCCTGCGCCACGGTCATCGCAAGCACCAGGTCCGCCTCGTCGAGCATCTCCGGATGACGCTTCAAGTCGGTCGAGGTCGCTTCTTCGCCAATATCGATTCCGACCGATTTGAGCGTCATCCGGGTGTCGAGCGACACCAGCGCGCCGTCGCGGGCGTAGGGGGCGATCCCGGCCGAGCGTATTTCAATCACCTCGGCCGCGCCACGCGTGTGCAATTCGCGCCGCAACAGATGCTCGGCGATGATGCTGCGGGCGGTGTTGGCCGCGCAGATGAAGAGCACGCGGCGCGAGCGCGCCTTGCGTGAGGCCGCGCCCGCGTGCGCATCCGGTTTGCCGTGAGCCATCGATTTTCTAGCGTTCCGCGGAAGTGCTTCTAGCGTCCCGCGGACATGACCTCGGCCATGCTTTCCTTCTTGGTCGGGCCTTTGGCGAGTTCTTCCTTAAGCCGCGCGCCGAGCGCCGCCGGCTCGAAAAAGGTTCCGGGCGCGGCCGCGACCTGCGCCACCGAATGCCATCCGCGCATCAACCATACGCGTCCCATCCCGACGCGAAACACTTCGCCGTGGACGTCCTTGGCGTCGTCGCTTCCAAGCCATGCGACGAGTGGCGCGACGTGGGCCGGGCTGAAGAGGTCGAACTGACCTTGCTTGACCGCGGGCATGGTGGCGGCGGTCTGCGGCGTGGCGTCGATGGTCAGGCGGGTGCGCGCGACGGGCGCGATTGCGTTGGCGGTGCATCCGTAGCGCGACATCTCGCGGTCCACGATGATCGCGAACGCGGCCACCGCGGCCTTGGCGGTGCCGTAGTTGCCCTGACCGGCGTTGCCGAGCAGGCCCGAATCCGAGCTGGTGTTGATCAGGCGGCCGTTCAGCAGGTTGCCGTTCTTGTGCTGCTCGCGCCAGTAGGCGGCGGCGTGGCGCGCCATGTTGAAAGTGCCCTTGAGATGGACGTTGACGACGGCGTCGAAGTCTTCCTCGCTCATGTTGAAGATCATGCGGTCGCGCAGGATGCCGGCGTTGTTGACGACGATGTTGAGCTTGCCGAAATTGTCCAGCGCGCACTCCACGATCCGCTTGGAGGATTTGAAGTCGCTGACGCTCTCGAAGTTGGCGACCGCTTCGCCGCCGAAGCCGCGGATCTCCTTGATTACCTCTTCGGCTGGAGAGCGCGATTGCCCGGTGCCGTCGAAGTGGCCGCCGAGATCGTTGACCACGACCTTGGCTCCCTGTTTGGCCAGCAGCAGAGCCTCTTCGCGGCCGATACCGCGTCCGGCGCCCGTAACGATCGCGACTTTCCCATCGAGTAATGCCATTTCGTCTCAATCCTCTCTTTGTCGGTAATCCGAGATTGTGCGGGGAGTCCGGGGCGGAGTTCTCCCGCCTTCGGCAGATTTATCCCGTAGCGCCGCCCTGCCGCAAGGGCCGGGAACCGCATACGCCGCCCCGGAGTTGACTCGCGGCAGGTATCGGGGGTCGCGCAAAAATGCGACCGGCCGAAACTCCGGGGCCCGCGCGAAGCTCTCGTAACCGCGTCGAGGTTTGCGTGCGCCTGCCCGGATGGGTAATTATGGTTGGATCGGGTACGATTAGCCGCGGCGCAGCGGGGGATGCGCAGCGGTCACGCTGGTCCGCCCAAAATTTTCGGCTGCGGAAGGTTTTAAGCGATGCAGAACCAGTTCGGCATTATTCAGATGATCCAGCAGGGCTACTATGCCACGTACCCGCTGATCCTCATCTCCATCGTCTGCCTGGCGGTCATTTTCGAGCGCCTGTGGGCGCTGCGCGGAATCGGCAGCCGCGCCACCAAGACGGCGGACGCGCTGGTTGGCCCGCTGCGCCAGGGCAAATTCAACGAGGCTCTGCAGCGCACCGAGACCGGCCACACCGCGGCCGACCGCGTCTTCCATACGCTCATTTCGGGTGCCAAGGATCTCGACCGGGCGCGGCTGGAGGAACTCGACGAAGAGCGGCGCTTCGCCGAACTGGTCGAACTCAAGCGCTACGTCTGGGTGCTCGCGACCTCGGGCGCCTCGGCCCCGTTTATCGGGCTGTTCGGCACCGTCGTCGGCATCCTGGTCGCATTCCAATCGATGGCAGTGATGGGCACCGGCGGCTTTTCGGTCGTCGCGGCCGGCATTTCGGAGGCGCTGATCTCGACCGCGCTCGGTTTGGCGGTCGCGATCATCGCGGTCATTTTCTACAACTACTTCTCGGTCAAGATCGATAACATCAACGCCGCCATCCACATCAACGCCGCCCGCCTGATCGACGCCGCGCTGCAGGGGAGGCAAGCCGTTGGCGGTTAGCGGACCCAAAAGCAGCGGCGAGATGTTCTGGCAGATAAACATCACGCCGCTCACCGACATCTTTCTGGTCCTGCTCATCATCTTCATGGTCACCACCTCGGTCACCATCGAGGCCGCCTCCCATGTGGACCTGCCGCTGGCCGAGAACACCGCGCCCGAAAACAAGGGTGTAATTGTAACTTACACCGCCCAGCACGAGCTGTTCGTCAACTCCAAGGACGTGACCGAGCGCGACCTCGAATCCGCGCTGAGCGACGCACTGGCCCGGGTCGATTCCAAGATCGTGATTTTCCAGGGCGACGAAAAAGTGCTGCTCGGCGACATGATCCGGATCCTGCAAATCGCCAAGCTTGCCGGGGCCGACCAGATCGCGATCGCGGCCAAGCGCGTCACCCCAGGACAAAACCTGCGCCTGCAGACCGGCGCTAACGCGGCGGGCGGGGCGCCGCTCGGGGGATGACGCGGCCGGCGTGGACGCAATGCGAGGCTGAATCACTTCATGGCGATTAGCTCCAATCAGAACGGCGGCGTCTTCGCCGATATCAACATCACGCCGCTGACGGATATCTTCCTGGTCCTGCTGATCATTTTCATGGTCGCAACCGCGATTACGATCGAGTCCGCCGCCCACGTCGACCTGCCCAAGGTTCAATCCCAGGCGACCAGCGACAAGCCCCGGGGCGTCGCCGTGATGTACACCGCCGACCATCGCATCTTCGTCAACCAGGGCGAGGTCACGGAAAAGAATCTGCCGGCGGCGCTCAAGGATGCGATCGCCAAAGATCCAGACAAGCTGGTGGTGTTCCAGGGCGATCCCTCGGTGATCCTGGCCGACATGGTGCACATACTCGACATCGCCAAGAGCGCCGGCGCTCAGCAGATAGCGCTGGCTGTCGCCCGGATGCAAGGCGGCGGTGGCGGCGCCGCAGCGACGGGCGAGCCGGGCGTACCCAGCGGACCAGTGGTGCCGCCGGAACCATCCTCCGAAGGACCCTGACCTTCAGTTGCGCGGTCAGCGGGAGCACAATATTAAACAGCGCCCTGTGGCGCATAACTCGAGCACTGGCGCCGACTCTCGGGGGAGCGGGGCGGTGACCGCAGTTGCAAAGGACATCGCGTGACCGTCGCCGAAGAAATTGGCCTGCTTGGGGTCTCAGTAGTCGTCGTGGCGATGGTCCTGTTCTGGATCGCGACCCGCGCGCATCTGGACGAAGAGGACCCGGAAAAGGAAAAGCCCGGATTCAAGCACGCCCTGCGCCAGGGACTGCGCTTCCTGCTCGGACCCTTTCCGCTTTCAATCGGGCTGCACGTCGTCGTGCTGCTGTTCCTGCTCTTCGCCGTACACATGCAAGCTGCCCAGAACTTCATCCCGATAAGCCTGCAGGCAGGCGGAGGCGGTGGGCAGACCAAACCCGGCGAAGACACCAACATGCCCGAGATGCAGATGCCGGAGTTGCAGGCGCTGCCGCTTGAGCAGCCCAAGCAGGTTGACGCCTACGCGCGCGAGGCCGTGGTCAGCGCGAACAATTACGTGCGTTCGACCAGCAGCGGAATCGGAATCGGACGCGGCGGCGGGATGGGCTCGGGCTACGGCCAGGGTATCGGCAAGGGCTTCGGCGGCTTCATCAGCGGACTCCGCCGCACCGGCCTCGACGTCGTGGTCGTCATCGACGGCACGGGTTCGATGCGCCTGGTGATCGACGACGTCAAGAGCAAGATGCGTCAGTTGATGTTGGCGATTCATCGCCTCGTGCCGACCGCGCGGATGGGAGTCATCGTTTTCGGCGGACGCGGAGAGCAGATGCAGATGCAGCCGCTCACGACCTCGACCGGCGCGCTGATCCAGTTTCTCGGCAGCATCCAGGCGCGCAACGGCGGCGAATGGCAGGAAGACACGCTCGGCGCCGTGCGCATGGCGGTCGACAATATGGGATGGCGCTCGTACGCCAAGAAAGTGATCGTGCTGGTCGGTGACACGCCGCCGTTCAAGGAAGACTTCGATCCAGTCCTTCAGACCATCCGCCAATTCCACGCGGAAAACGGCACTTTCAACACCGTCGATCTGACCGTCGAGGAACACGAGCGTTTCGTTGGGCAGTGGAAGAGTTACAGCGGGCCGGTGCCGGTCACCGCGTCGTCGCTGCCGGAGTTCTACCTGGAGACGCAGGCGGCGTATCAGGCGATGGCGCGCGCAGGCGGCGGGTCATGGCGTAGTCTGACCAAAGACGACCATATCAATCAGCAGGTGCTTATCCTGGCTTTTGGCGAGGAATGGCATTCCGAAGTCGCCGCCTTCGGCCGCGGCATGAAGTCGTCCAATGCCGACCCGTAACCTTCGCTTGTTCCCTCATCTGTGGTAAAAAAGACCCTTCCCGCATTTTCCAACGTCAGCCGACCACTCGTCCGTGAAAGAGGGAGGAACTCATGCGCAAAGTGTCAGTCGTATCACTCATACTCGCAGCGTCCTTGTTCGTGACGCTGTCGGCGTCGCCAAATGCCTTCGCGCAGGGCGCGCCAACCAAAAACGTTACCAAGATCGGCTATCTGAGTTGTCACGTGGCTTCCGGATGGGGATTCATCTTCGGGTCCTCACGTAAACTGCAGTGCACGTACACGCCGGCGGAAAAGGGCAAAAAGATCGAGAACTACGGCGGTTCGATCACCAAGTTTGGCGCTGACATCGGCTATCTGCAGTCCGGCGTTATCCTCTGGACGGTGCTCTCGCCGGGCGTGAAGATCACGCAGAACCCCGGTCTGCTCTCCGGCCACTACGGCGGAGCGACGGCGAGCGCGACGGTCGGACTCGGCGTCGGCGGCAACGTGCTGGTCGGCGGGATGGACGGATCGATCTCGCTGCAGCCGCTCAGCATCGAGGGCAACACCGGCCTCAACGTAGCCGCGGGCGTCGCGATGATGGATCTCAAGTTCGAATCGGTGGCCGGCATCAACAAGTAGCACGCGTCACGGAACAAAAAGAGGGTCGGGAGGCGAAAGCTCCCCGGCCCTCTTTTATTTTCGCCGGCCCGGCTCAGTCCGCGGCGGCATTGGCCGCGGCCATAGCTTCGACGTGGCTATGGAAGCGGCTGTAGCCGAAATAGATCGCGAGCCCGATCGCCATCCAGACGAAAAACCTGATCCAGGTCACCACCGGCAGACTCGCCATCAGGTACAGGCACGACAGCGCGCCCACGATCGGCACCAGCGGCACCAGCGGCGTGCGGAAGGGCCGATGCTGGTCCGGATCGATATGACGCAGAATCCATACGCCCATGCACACCAGCACGAACGCGAACAGCGTGCCGATATTGGTCAGCTCGGCGATGTCCTGGATCGGCAGCAACGCCGCCGTGAGACCCACCGCCGCGCCGGTCAGCACGGTCGGGATATAGGGCGTCTGGAAGCGCGGATGCACCCGGCTGAAAGCGGGCGGCAGCAAACCGTCGCGCGAGATGGCAAAAAAGATTCGCGACTGGCCGAGCAGCAGCACCAGCAGCACCGAGGTCAATCCCGCCACCGCGCCCACCGAAACAACGCCACCGACGAAATTGAGCCCGCGCGTCACGAAGGCGGAAGCCAGCGGCGCATTCTTGTCGATCTGCGCGAACGGCACCATGCCGGTCAGCACCGCCGCCACCGCGATATAGAGCGCCGTGCAGATGAAGAGCGACCACAGGATGCCTCGGGGCAGGTCGCGCGCTGGATCGACCGCTTCTTCGGCCGCGGTCGAGACCGCGTCGAACCCGATGTAAGCGAAAAAGATATAGGCCGCGCCCTTGGAAATTCCGCTTAGTCCGAACGGCGCAAAGGGGCTCCAGTTGCCTGGCCGCACGAAAAACATCCCGACCAGGATCACCACCGCTACCGCGCCGAGCTTGATCGCGACGATCGCCGAGTTGATCCGCGCGCTCTCCCGGATGCCGACGTAGAGGATTGCCGAAACCAGGACAACGATCAGCGCCGCGGGCAGATTGACGATCGCGCCGGGCTCCGTCCCCGGCGCAAAGCTGATCGCATGCGGCAGATGGATCCCGACGCCCTCGAGAATCACGCGAAAGTACCCCGACCATCCGACCGCCACGGCGCCGGCGGCGACCGCGTACTCCAGCACCAGATCCCATCCGATGATCCATCCGACGAGCTCGCCCATCGTGGCGTACGAATAGGAATAGGCGGACCCTGCTACCGGAATCATCGCCGCGAACTCCGCATAGCAAAGCGCCGCCATCGCGCACGCGACGCCGGCCATCACGAATGAAATGATCAAACCCGGTCCGGCCTGACGCGCGCCGACCCCGGTCATCACGAAGATGCCGGCGCCAATGATCGCGCCGATGCCGAGCGCCGTAAGATCGAGCGCGCCGAGCGCGCGGCGCAATCCGCCGCGATGCGAGCCGGCGTCCGCCATCAGGACCGCGACCGGCTTGCGACGCATCAGTTGCGCTTTGAGAGCCTCCCCCCCCGCCATCAGCGCGCCCTCCCGCTTCTGCGCGACGGCTTCACCAGGCCTGGTAGCCGCCGTCCACGGACAGCATCGATCCGGTCACGTAGGTTGACGCCTCGCTGGCGAGAAAAATGACCGCTCCGCGAATCTCCTCCGGCCGTCCAAGCCGGCCGAGCGGCGTCGCCTTTTCCATTCGCTCGCGGTTGCCGCCCTTGGCCATTCCGCCCTCGGTGGCCTCGGTCGGAATCCATCCGGGCGCGATCGCGTTGACCAGGATTCCATGACTCGCCCACTCGACCGCAAGCTGGCGCGTGAGATTCATCAGCCCGGCCTTGGCCGCGGTGTACGCGGAGAGGCGATAGATCGAACTTGCGACCGTCGCGTAGATCGAAACGATGTTGATGATGCGGCCAGGCCGCCCGGCCTCGATAAGGCCGCGGGCGACGCGCTGCGCGAGCATCATCGGCGCGGTGAGATTGGTGGCGATCCCCGCGTCCCAGGTCGCGCGCGGCAGGGTCTCGGCGCGGCCCGTGGGCGAGATGCCCGCGTTGTTGACCAGGATGTCGATCAGGCCGAGTTCGCGCTGCGCCTGCGCGAGCGCGGCGTCGATCTGCGCATCGGAGGTCACGTCGAGCTGGATCGCCGCCGTGCGGACGCCGTAGCGGCCGGCGAGATCGGCAGCGAGCCTATCGAGGCGGTCGGCGCGGCGCGCGGCCAGCGCGACGTCGGCGCCCGCCATCGCGAGCGCCGTCGCGCAATCGACACCGAGGCCCGACGAGGCACCGGTGACGAAGCCGATGCGCCCCTTGAGCGAGAAGAGCGATTGCAGCGAGTCCGTCGGATTCATCGCGGATTCATCGCGGAGTTCATCGCGCGGAGCTAACGCCCCGCATGCGCCGACGGCGCGGGCGCGGCGGCCGCGTGCGCGGATGCGGCGGCGGCCTCGGCTGCCGCGGCGACCGCGCGCCGGATGTCCGCCGCGGTCACGCCGTAGTGCGTGACCGCGCGGAACTCGACGGGGCTCCGCGGCCCGACGAGCACGCCGCGCTCCTTGAAGGCGGCGGCGAAGCCCGCCGCGCGTTCGGCGCCGCCGGCGACCTCGAAAAACACCATGTTGGTGCGACGGCGCGCCGGATGCACCCGCAAACCCGCGACGCGCGCGAGGCCTTCGGCCAGCATCCGCGCGTTCTCGTGATCTTCGGCCAGCCGATCGACCATCGCGGTCAGCGCGACGCTCCCGGCCGCCGCGATTATCCCCGCCTGGCGCATCCCGCCGCCCAGCGCCTTGCGCATGCGCCGCGCCCGTTCCATGAACGGGCGCGGCCCGCAGAGCATCGTCCCCACCGGACAGGCGAGACCCTTGGAGAGGCAGAACGACACCGTATCGGCATGCCCCGCGATACGCTTGACGTCGGTCTCCAGCGCGAGCGCGGCATTGAAGATGCGCGCGCCGTCGAGATGGACGGCGAGTCCGTGGCCGTGTGCCAGCGCGGCCACCGCAGCCATGTGCCCGAGTCCGACGGCCTCGCCACCGCATCGGTTATGCGTGTTCTCCAGCGCAACCAGCGCGTGCGGCGCGAAATGCGGATCGGACGGCGTCTCGAGTTCGGCCTTGAGCTCGTCGAGCGCGAATTCACCCTCGTCCGTGTTGCGAATCGGCGTCAGCACGACGCCGCCCAGAGCGGCGGCGCCGCCGGCCTCGTACAGATAGGTGTGGGCGCGCGCGCCGAGCACCGCCTTGGTGCCGCGCGCGCAATGCACCAGCATCGCGATCAGATTGCCCATCGTGCCGCTTGCGACCAGCAGCGCGGCTTCCTTGCCCATCGCGTCCGCCGCCATTGCCTCGAGCCGGTTGACGGTGGGGTCTTCGCCGTAAACGTCATCGCCGAGCTCGGCCCGCGCGATCGCCTCGCGCATCTCGGGCGTCGGCAGGGTTACGGTGTCACTGCGGAGATCGATCACTTGAGCCCGCCGGTTACTCCGGAAAGATAGCCTTGACCACTTCGTCGATCGCGCGCTTGCTGTCGGGTTCGTCGGTCAGCGACCAGGTCACGGCGACGGTCGCCGCGCGGCGCGGTGCGATTCCCTGGCGGATAAGATCGCCCGCGTAGATCAGGAGCCGGGTCGAGACGCCCTCCTCCAGCCCCGAGGCCTTGAGGTTGCGCACCTTCTCGCCCAGAACCGCGAGCTGCATCGCCATGTCGCGATCGACGCCCGCCTCGTGCGCGATGATCTCGACCTCCTTGTCGGCCGGCGGGTAGTTGAACTCGATCGTGACGAAGCGCTGGCGGGTCGAGTGCTTGAGATTTTTCTGGATACTCTGGTAGCCGGGGTTGTACGAGATCACGAGCAAAAAGCCGACATGCGCCTCCAGCGTCTCGCCGCGTTTCTCGACCGGCAGGATGCGCCGATGGTCGGAGAGCGGATGGATGAGCACGGTGGTGTCCTTGCGCGCCTCCACGATCTCGTCGAGGTAACAGATCGCGCCGCGCCTGACCGCCTGGGTCAGCGGCCCGTCGATCCACACCGTTTCGTCGGCCTGGATCAGGTAGCGGCCGACCAGGTCGCTCCCAGTCAGATCCTCGTGGCAGGCGACCGTGATCAGTTCCGTGGGGCCGTCGGCAAGGCCCGCCAGGCGATGTGCCATGTGCTCGACGAAGCGGGTTTTACCGCATCCGGTGGGCCCCTTGAGGAGCACGGGCAGACGGGCCTTGTAGGCGGCTTCGAAAATCTCGACCTCGTCGCCGATCGGCAGATAGTAGGGAGCGGCGTGCGGGTCGAGATGACGGACTTCAGGCCCTTCGGCCTGCATCCTGGTGTCGAACTTCTTCAGCTCAATCGACATTGCTTACCCTTGTGTGCGGCGCTGCGAACTCTAAGAGAGCACGGCCTCTGTACTCAAGCAACGCTTCTGCGCGGCACAATCGTGGAGCCGCCGCGATGGTCCTTCACCTCGTAGCCTTTCGCCTCCAGCTGCTTACGCAGATCGTCGGCGCGTTTGAAGTCTTTGGCCGCCCGGGCGGCATCGCGCTCGCGCTGCATCGCCGCTATCTCCGCCGAAAGTCCGCCCTGCGTGTCCTTGCGCGCCTCTTCAAGGCCAAGCCCGAGCACCGCGTCGAATTTCCTGAGCGTATTCCAGATTCGCTTGTCGCCGCTGCGATAGGCCTCGGCCACCAGCTCGAGCGCGGCGGCGAGCGCCTGCGGCGTGTTGAGGTCGTTGTTGAGCGCCTCGACGAAGCGATCGTCGAAATCGTTCGTCCACGGCGAGTCGGGGTTCGCCGCCGCGTCCTCGTCGGAGAGGTTGCGCGCGAATTCGGCGAAGTAGTCCAGGTTGCTCGCCGCGGCGCGCACCGCATCGAGCGAAAACGCCAACTCCGATCGATATTTCGCGCCGAGGCAGAGCAGCCGGAACGCGAGCGGATTGATACCCGCTGCGACCAGGTCCTCGAGCACCGGAAAGCGCCCCGCGCTCTTGCTGATCTTCGCCCCTTCCATCCCGACCAGGAATGCGTTGTGGACGAAGTAGCGGACGAAAGGCTTGCCGGTCGCGCCCTCGGATTGCGCAATCTCGTTCTCGTGATGCACCGCAATATGGTCGAGGCCCCCCGAATGAATATCGATTGTCTCGCCCAGGTAGCGCATCGACATCGCCGAACACTCGATATGCCATCCCGGATAGCCGCGCCCCCACGGACTCTCCCACTGCATCAGATGATGCGGCTGATTGAGCACCCAGAGCGCGAAATCGTGCGGGCTCTTCTTGTCGGGCGAATGCTCCAGGCGCTGGCCCGCGTGCTGCTCGTCGAGGCTCTGGCGCGAAAGCCGTCCGACGCGGCTTTGGCCGCGCCATTTCTCGACGTCGAAATAAACCCCCGATGCAGCGACGTAAGCGTAACCGCGCTCGAGGATCCGGCCGATGAGCGCGATCATGTCGGCGACGTGGTCGGTTGCGCGGCAGAGCGCCGGCGGCGCGGGCAGCCGGATATTGAGCCGCCCGCAGTCGCGCGTGAACTGCGCGATATAGAAGTCGGCGACCTCGCGGGGGGTCTTGCCCTCGGCGCGCGCGGTTTTTTCCACCTTGTCCTCGCCGGCATCCGCGTCGGAGGTCATGTGGCCGACGTCGGTGATGTTCATCACGTGGCGGACTTCATAGCCGTTGAGTTCGAGCGCGCGGCGCAGCGTATCGACGAAGACGTAGGCGCGCATGTTGCCGAGATGCTGCGGCAGATAGACGGTCGGGCCGCACGAGTAGAACGTCACCAGCGGCGGATTGAGCGGCTTGAATTCCTCGACCCGGCGGTCGAGTGTGTTGAAGATGTAAAACGGCTTCACTTTGATTGCGCCTGCGGCGCGCCTCGGACGCCGCGCGCCGGCGGCGCCGTGCTCAAGGCTGACGCGCCGACGCGGCGGCGACCGGCGCGCCCGCGTCGCGCTTGCGATTGCCGGCGATCGCTTTGTACTGGAGGTCGGCGATCCACGCGTAGCCCGGAACATACCATAGATACGCGAGCATGCTGCGGAACCCCGCCTGGCGACGCAGGATTTCGTTGACCGCGCGCGCTCCGCGATAGACCCGCCCGTGATCGTCGATCACGTGCAATTCGTAGAGCAGGTCGTCGAGCTTGAGCCCGGGAAAGTGGCCGCGCGCCGCCGGATCGTTGGCGTCGAACAGTTCCAGCGACTCGGTATTGTCGTAGCGCAGGATTCCGGCCGCCACGTTGCGGCACATCTCGCAACCGCCGTCGTAAAGCACCGCGAGCTTGCCCGCCGAGGCCTGGGCAGCGATTCGCTCCGGATCGCCGAAAAGCCGTCCCATCGTGCGCGCGCGAACCTAACGCCGCGACAGCCGCGGATTGGCCGCCGTGCGCCGCGTCCGGTTGCGTTCGTGATCGATTCGCCACTCGTAACCGTCAACCAGCGATTGCCATCCGGCCTCCGCCGTGTTGGCCGACTTGGCGAGCGTGGTCCAGACGTTCTGACCGTCGGAGAATTTCTTGATCGACATCACCTCGGCTTCGGTCGATTCGCCGCTCGCGTGCATGTAGGTTTCGATGACGCGGACCGGCTCGAGAAAGGGAAAGTACTTGAGCAGCGCCTTGCGCAGCGCCAGATCGAGGGCATGCACGACGCCGACGCCGCGCGCGGCCTCGGTCTCCTCGACGTCGCCGATGCGGATCACCACGGTGGCGTCGATGGTCATCTTGCCTTCGTAAAAATCGTCGATTACGCGCCGGCGTACGACTACGAAGGGCGGTTCGTAGTTGCCCAAACGGCGCAGTTCATCAAGCTCGCGCGAGGCCTGTGGAATCTCGGCCTCGTGAAAGATCGATTTGGATTCCTGTTGCATCGTTGCCGCCTCGGCCAATCTCAGGGTTAATTATCTTTCCCGCCAGCCGCCCTTTCAAGGCAATCCGCCCCTCGCCGTCATCCCCGACGGTGCATGAACGTTACGCGCGGGGTGCTGTAATTGTTGACAAGCGCTTGCAATCATTGATCGATGGGCCGGCTCGTAAGATTGCTCATTGCGCTCCTGGCGGTTTCCGCGGCGCTCTCCGCCCCGATTGCGCTTTCCGGCGTAGCCGCCGCCGATCCCGCGGCACAAATAACCGTACCCCTCACGATCGATTACCTTACGCTTGGCGCGGCGCTGAAGCATCAGATCTACGACGCGCCCGGGGGCCGCGCGATCCTATGGAAAGGAATCAACGACTGTGAGTTTCTCTCCGCCTACAATCCGCGCTTCGTCCCGGGCGCAGCCCCGAAGGTCGGGCTCGAGACCGACGGCGAGCTCGGGCTGGGCGTGCCGGTGGGCGATAAGTGCATAAGCCCGATCTCGTGGAAGGGAATCATCGCGATCGACGCGACGCCCTACCTGACATCCAACCTCGCCCTGATGTTCCGCGTGAGCGATATCAATCTCTACGACCCGCAGCATCGCAAGACCCTCATCGCCGGGCGCGGCTTCGATCTCGTCAAGGACAACTTTATCCCGCGCTTCGAGACTTTCAGGTTCGACCTCCGCGCGCCGATCGAGGAGTTCCGCGCGCTGGCCGAGGAAACCGCGCCCGACGGACAGGCCGATAGTTTCAAGCACGTGCTCGCGACGGTCCACAGCGTCGGCCCGGCAGTCGCCGGGAGCGACGGCATAGGGATCACGCTCGCGCTGAGCGCGCCGATCCAACCGGCCGCGCAGCCGAGAGCGGCCGCCGGACCGCTGACGCCGGTCGAGCAGGGGGCGTGGGACGAGCAACTCGACCGATGGGACGCCTTCATTGTGTTTGCGATAAAGCAGATCGGCCCGACGATAGCTGACAAGGCACTCCGGGCCCAGCTGCTGAATCTGCTGCTCGACGGACGCTACCGCCTTGCCGAAGCGATCGGCCAGCCGCCGGCGCCGGGCGGTCCTGACCCGGTGCGCGCGCTTTTTCTTGATCAGTGGCGGCGCCTCGGCAGCCTCGTGCGTACGGCGGCGGCGCGCGGCCAGCTTGGCGACCGCGCGCTGGAATTCCTGTCCTTCATCTCCGCCGGTGACGCGCTGATGGCCTTCGACGAGGCTGCACCGGCGCTCGGCGCGCGCATCTCGGCGGCCGACCTGCGCCGCCTCGCGCGCATCATGGCTCCGCAATCGACCGCCGATCCACTCCAGTTCAACTACGATCCGGATCCCGAGCTGCAGCATATTTTCGGCTTTACGCCGCCGCCGCTCACGCCCGGCTCGGTCGAGCCTAACGATTCGGACGCGCCGGAGCCGACCGCGAGCGCGACGCCTGCGCCGGGGGCCTCAGGTGCGACGCCCACGCCTGCGCAGCCGGCTTTAACGCCCGGGCCACAGTCTCCCACGCCGACGGCGGACCATTCCTCGGCCGGGAGCGTGATGCGTTTCGCGTCGCGATTCGTCGCGCCGGCCGAGGCCTTCGCCGACGCGCCGCCCGAACCGCCGCAGTTGCGGCAGCTCGGAGTGATGCTCAGGCGGTCGGTAGTGAACGAAAATAACGTCGACCGCTACACGCGCGAGCTTGGCGCGCTACTCGACGCCGCAGCCGGGAGCGAGATTGCCGACGAACAACCCGACCGCGCCCTGCAGCCGACCTATCGCGTGGTGGTCAGGGCGGCGGCGTGGCAGGAGAGCTGCTGGCGGCAGTTTGTGCTGGTGCGCGGCCGCGTACGCTACCTCGAATCATCGACTCATGACATCGGCCTGATGCAGGTCAATCGCTACGTCTGGCGCGGCTTTTACGACTTGAGACATATCGAATGGGATATCGCGTACAACGCGGGCGCGGGCAGCCAGATTCTCGCGCGCCTGATGATCCGCGCGGCGGGCAAAGCGCCGCGCGCGGACCGGGGCGACGCGCTCGCGCGCTCGACCTATGCGGCGTACAACGGCGGTCCAGATAAATTCGATCGATGGCGCCGCGACGATGAACCGCCCGACAAGCGGCTCATCGATACGGCGTTCTGGCAGAAGTATCGCGCGCTCAAGGACGGTCAATCGCTGAACATTTTGAAATGCGAAGCCCAATGGGGCCACGTGCCCGGACCCTAGCGCGCGAGCGTTACATCGCAAGCCCGCCGTCAATTTGAATTACCGCGCCGGTGATATACGCCGCCGCGTCCGAGAGCAAAAAGGCGACCGTCGGCGCAACGTCCTCGACCGAGCCGAAGCGCCCGAGCGGAATCATCGCGAGCGCCCTGTCCCGATTCTCTTTCGACAGCACGGCCGTCATGTCGGTTTCGATAAACCCGAGCGCGACCGCGTTCACTCGCACGCCGAGCGGTCCCAGCTCCTTGGCCATCGCCTTGGTCATCCCGACCAGGCCCGCCTTGGAAGCCGAGTAATTCACCTGCCCTGCCATCCCGACCAGGCCGGAGATCGACGTGATATTGATGATCGCGCCGCGCTTGGCTTTCATCATGATGAATGCGCTTGCGCGCGCGACGTTGAAGGCGCCAGTCAGATTGGTCTGGATGACCGCGGACCAGTCCTCTTCGGTCATCATTACCAGCAGCTTGTCGCGCGTAAGGCCTGCGTTGTTGACCACCGCGTCGAGCCGGCCGAACTCGGCCTTGGCCGCGTTGACCATCGCACGCACCTCCTTGAGGTCGGCGACGTCGGTTTTGAACGCGAGCGCCTTGACGCCGAGCGCGGCGATCTCGCTCTTCAGCCCCTCCGCCTGCTGCTCGCTCTTTAGATAGTTGAACGCTACATTGGCGCCGCGGCGGGCGACCTCGAGCGCGATGGCGCGGCCGATCCCGCGCGTCGCCCCGGTGACGATTATTCCCTTGCCGTCGAGGTCTTTCATTTTCAGTCTTGTTTTTTTCAGTCTCGGCTTTTCAGTGTTGGCACAAAAAAGACCGCCCGCACAGACGTACGGGCGGCCAATTTATGGATCGAACTGGTTCGGAACCGCGGTCAGGCGCTGAACGACGACCCGCAGCCGCAGGTGCGGCTCGCGCGCGGATTGTCGAAACGGAAACCGCCAGCGTGCAGGCTCTCCACGTAGTCCAGCGTGACGCCTGCGATGTAGGGCAGCGAAACCTCGTCGACGAAGACCTTCATCCCATCGATTTCCACCGCCGTATCGCCTTCCTTGCGCACGTCGAAGCCGAGCGAGTACTGAAAGCCCGAGCATCCGCCGCCAACCACCGAGATTCTGAGCCCCTGTTCGGCGCTGAGGCCCTCTTTCGCATGCATCTGCTTGACCATCTCGATCGCCTTGGGCGTGAGATTGACGCTCGACCCGCCTTCGCGAGGCGACTCCGCGCGATGCTCGTGCTGGACTTCTTCGGACATCCTCGCAATCCTCCAGACTGTATCTGCTGATAGGCGGCGATGCCGCGCTAACCAACTGGTCAATTCTAACCCAGCCGGCCCGCGCGGAGCAAATCCCCCGGCGCCGGGCGGATTTATCGGATACGGGTGATGTGTCCGATAACGGCTACGCAGCGCTCGCGCCTGGACGATAATGTTTGATGGCAGAGGCTCCGACGGCCTTTGTGGCGCGCATTCGATGGCTCGACTCGAAGAGATAATCACTGCGGCGGCATATCAGCAGGGCTTCGTGCTCGTCGGCTTCGCGCCGCTTCGCCGTCTCGATAATCGCGACCAGTTCTTCAACCAATGGCTTGCGGCGGGACGCGCGGGCGAGATGGGCTGGCTCGGGCGCGACCCCGAGCGGCGGCTGGACCCGCGACGGATCGATCCGCGCCTGCGCTCGGTCGTGAGCCTCGGCTATCCGTACGCCGCTCCGGCGATCCCCGACCTGGATTGGCGCGCCGCGATGCGCGGGCGGATCGCCGCCTACGCGCTTGGGCCGGACTACCATGACACGGTGCTCGCGCGCGCTCGCGCGGTGGCGGCGCAGCTTAGGAGCGAACGCCCCGACGCGGCGGTCACGCGCGCGTACGTCGATACCGGCGCGGTGTTCGAGCGCGAGTGGGCGGCGGAGGCGCGCCTTGGATGGTTCGGCAGAAACACCAACCTGCTCAACCGCTACCGCGGTTCGTATTTCTTTCTCGCCGAGATTTTCACCGACGCCGAATTCGAGCCGAGCGGCGAGCCCTATCGCGATCACTGCGGCACCTGCCGCCAGTGTCTCGATCTCTGCCCGACCGGGGCGCTGGCCGAGGGCTACGTTATGGAACCGCGGGTGTGCATCTCGTACCTGACGATCGAGCATCACGGGCCGATTCCAACCGAGCTCCGCCCGAAGCTCGGCAACTGGATCTTCGGATGCGACGTCTGCCAGGAAGTGTGCCCGTGGAACGTGAGCCCGGGCGCCGCAGCCGACGACGCGCTGATGCCGTTCCTGCCGGAGTTGATGGCGCTCGACGAGGACGGCTTCCGCGGCCGCTTCGGCAAGAGCGCGGTCGCGCGAACGAAGCGGCGCGGCTTGCTGCGCAACGCCGCGGTGGTGCTTGGCAACAGCGGAAACCGCGACGCGGTGGCGGTGCTGGCGCGCTCGCTCGCGGACGAAATCGAACCCCTGGTACGCGCACACGCGGCTTGGGCGCTTGGCCAACTCGGCGGGGCCGGCGCGTGCACGGCGCTGGAGCGCCGCCGAAAAAGCGAGACCGACGCCGCCGTGGGTCTGGAGATCGATGCGGCGCTGGCGGCAGCCAGCGGGGGATGACTCGCGCGCGCTGGCTCAAGCGGAGCGCGGCGTTATATAACACAGCCATGAATGCCGCGCGCACCGAATTCGCCCGTATCGCCGCACGCGAGCCGATTCCGCTTGCCCACGGCGCGCTGCTGATCGCCAAGGAGGAATATCCCGACCTCGACGTCCCGCACTACCTGGAACGTCTGGCGGATCTGGGACGCGCGGCGCAAAGCGTGCTGCGCGAGGCCGAAAACACGGTCGAACGCGTGCAGACGCTCTCCGACTTCCTGTTCGTGCGCACCGGCTTCGCCGGCAATCGCGACAACTACGCCGACCCGCGCAATTCCTTTCTCAACGACGTGCTCGAGCGCCGCCTGGGCATCCCGATCACACTCTCGGTGATCTACCTCGAGGTCGGACGGCGCGCCGGGCTGAACCTCTTCGGCGTCTCCTTTCCTTCGCACTTTCTGGTCAAGGCGGTCGACGAGCGCGGCGAATTGATCATCGATCCTTTCAACGGCGGCGCGATCCTCGACCTCGACGACATCCGCGACCGGCTGAAGCAGATCTACGGCCAGCCGGTGGAATTGCAGCCGGCGATGCTCAAGGCCGTCGGCGGACGGCACATCCTGGCGCGCATGCTGCGCAATTTGAAAAATATCTACGCGAGCGGCGCCGATTGGCCGCGTTCGCTCGCCGCGCTCGACCGGATCCTGATTTTGGAGCCGCGCGCGGCCGACGAAATCCTGGAGCGCGCCGCGCTCTACGAACGGCTGGAATGCTTCGGCGCCGCGCTCGACGATTTCCAGCGTTTTCTCACGCAGTACGCCGACCATCCCGCGGCCGACGCGGCGCGCGAGGCCATAGTGCGCCTCACCCGCCAGGTCGCGCGGATCAACTGACGCGGGGCGCCGTCAATGCCGCACGAAAGCGCGCCACAAGATTTCTTTGCCGCGGCCGAGGCCGCGGTCGCCGACACGCAGTTGCGGCGCAAGCTCGAGAACGCGACCGGACGCCATCTCGACCACGTCGCCGCTACGCGCGCCGAGTTCCCCGCCTACGAGGCCGAGCGCGACGCCTCGCGCCGGATAAAAGAGGAATCGATCGCGCGGCTCGACGAGCTGCTGGTCCGGCTCAAGGAGCGGCTCGAGGCCAACGGATGCAACGTGTTCGTTGCCGCCGACGCGGCCGAGGCGCGAAAGTATATCGTCGGCCTCGCCCGCGAGCGCGGCGCGCGCCGCGTGGTCAAAGGCAAGTCGATGGCGACCGAGGAGATCGCGCTCAACCCGGCGCTGGCGGAAGCCGGATGCGAGGTGGTCGAAACCGACCTCGGCGAATACATCGTGCAACTGCGCGGCGAGCGCCCCTCGCACATCATCACGCCCGCGATCCATCTCTCCAAGGAAGACATCGGGCTGCTCTTCAACGATAAGCTGCATATCCCCTACACCTCTGAGCCGACCGCGTTGACGGCGGTCGCGCGCGAGCGCCTGCGCGAGGTCTTCCTCGCCGCCGAGATGGGCGTGACCGGCGCCAATTTCGCGATCGCCGAAACCGGCACCCTGGTGCTGGTCGAAAACGAGGGCAACGGGCGGATGTCGAGCACGCTGCCCGAAATTTTCGTCGCCGTGATGGGCATCGAGAAGGTCATCCCCGCGATGGCCGACTTGAGCCACTTCCTCGAGGTGCTCGCGCGTACGGCGACCGGGCAGAAGCTGACCACCTATACGAATTTCATCAGCGGGCCGCGGCGCGCCGGCGAGGCCGACGGTCCGCGCGAAGTGCACGTGGTGATGCTCGACAACGGCCGCAGCGCGATGCTCGCCGATCCGGTGCTGCGCGAAGCGCTTTACTGTCTGCGTTGCGGCGCATGCCTCAACGTCTGCCCGATCTACCGGCGCGTCGGCGGCCACGCCTACGGCTCGACTTATCCGGGACCGATCGGCTCGATCCTGAGCCCGAGCCTGTTCGGTGGCGCGACCGCCGCGCTGCCGTTCGCCTCGACGCTCTGCGGAGCATGCCGCGAGATATGTCCGGTGAAGATCGACATCCCGCGCATCCTGCTCCATCTGCGATGGAAGGAAACAGCCACGGACAAGGGCGGAGACGGCGCGCTGCCGGCGCCCGAGTGGCCGCGCGCGGCGGAGCGCGCGCGCGACGGGGTGAGGACGTTTTCCCGGATGGCCAGGCATCCGTTCAGGACGCGCGTACTCGGGCGGATGGCGGCGCTTTTGATGTGGCCGTTTGCGCGGAGCGGTTACGTGCGATGGATGCCGCCGCCGTTCAGCAACTGGACCCACGTGCGCGATTTCCCGGCGCCGCGTTTCCGCCGTCGGCGTAAGGCCCGCGCGAAGATCGAGGCCGCGAACGACGCGGCAAAGGCGTAGCGTGGCCGAGTTCCACAAACTCATCGCGAACGTGCGCGAGGCGCTGGAGCACCAGGTAGCAGCGCCGGCGCACAACGGCGAGGCAGCCTCGGCCGAGGCCGTACCGACGGCTCAGGCGGCGCGCCGGGTCGAGCTCGCCTCGCAGTTCGCGCGCGAACTGCAGGCGGTGGGCGGCCATTTTCTCGGCACGCCCACGCCCAAGGAGACGATCGCGTGCGTGCTCGAAGTCGCGACGGCGCTCAACGCGCGTAGCGTGGCCGTCGGCGCCGGCATTTTCATCGACCCCGCGCCGATCGTCGACGCGCTCGAGCGCGCCGGAATTGAGGTTTTTCGCACCGCTCCCGTGGCCGACGACGCGGCGCGCGCGGTGTTGCGGCAAACGCTCGCGCAATGCGATTTCGCGCTGGTCGAGGCCGATTACGCGATCGCCGCGACCGGCACGCTCGCGATGCTCGCGACGCCCGAGCGCCCCTCCTCGCTCACCCTGGTGCCGCCGGTCAACGTGATCCTTGTCAGTATCGAGCGAATCTTGACCGACCTCGCCGCCGCGATCGCCGCAATCGGCGCCGAAGCCATCGCGAGCCATCGCCTGGCCCTGGTCACCGGTCCAAGCCGCACCGCCGATATCGAAAAGCGCATCGTGCTCGGCGTGCACGGACCGCGCGAGCTTCACGTCGCAGCCGTATGGCAGGGCAATGACTGAGGTACGGCTGTTCGGCACCTGTCTCGCCGAAGAATTCTACCCGTCGGCGGTCGGCGCGGCGGCGCGCGTCCTGGGCGAACTCAAGCTCAAGGTGCGCCCGATCCGCCGCGCCTTCTGCTGCGGACAGGCCGCGTTCAACGAGGGGATGCGCGAGCAGGCCGCCGAGCTTGGACGCCGCTTCCTCGGCGCATGCGACCCGGGAGTGCCGGTCGTCGTTCCGTCGGGGTCGTGCGCCGCGATGGTCAAAATATTTTACGCCGACCTCTTCGCCGGCGATCCGAAACTTGCCGCCAAAGCGGCGGCGCTCCGGCCTTGGGTGTACGAGTTTTCGCAGTTCCTGGTTGGCGTGATGAAGGTGCGCTATCTGGGAGCGCGTTTCGAGCACGCCGTCGCATACCATCCGGGATGCCATCTGGTGCGCGAGATGGGCGTCCGCGACGAGCCGCGCCTTTTGCTGAGCGCGGTCGGCGGAATCCGCCTGTGCGAATTGCGCAACTCCCATGAGTGCTGCGGCTTCGGCGGGATGTTCTCGGTCAAGTTCCCGCACATTTCGGGCGGGATGCTCGCCGACAAGGTCGCGAGCGTGCGCGAGAGCGGCGCCGAAGTGGTGGTCGCGAACGATTGCGGATGCCTGATGCAGATCGGCGGCGGGATGAGCCGCGCGGGGCTGAGCGTCGAAACGCGCCATCTGGCCGAAGTGCTGGCGTCGAGGTAGCGAGGCCGCACAGCGCCGCCGCGATGCAGCCGATCTTTTTCTACTTGCTCGCCGAGCTAGTCTAGTGTGGTGTCCTGGAAATAAGTCTCATCCCAAAATCTCGAGGCTGTCATTCCGAGCGCAGCGAGGAATCCCGGCTTCCACGAAAAACGAATAAAGATCCGGGATTCCTCGGTCGCCGACTCCCTCGGAATGACACCTTGACACTTTTCCGGATATGCAACTTATTTGCGGGACGTCAGACTAGTTGGCAAGCGCCGGACGCACCGTAACACCTACGTAACCCGTCGCCGTGCGGCCGTCCGCAGTCGTCGCGTTGACGGTCGCAACATAAGTGCCGGGAGTGCTGTAGGTGTGGAAAAAGGTGAGCGGCGGATCCATCGAGACCTGGCCGTCGCCGAAGTTCCACACGTATGAAACGAAGCCCTTGCCGTCGGGGTCGACCGTGTTGACGAAGAAGCCGACCGTGAGGGGCGCGGGGCCGTAGCCTGGAACCGCGGTCATCGTGATAACCGGCGGCTGTGGAAGGTCGATGCGCTTGTAGCGCTCGGGCATCGATCCGGGCGCCTTGGTCGCCACGGACGCGGGCATCTCCTCCTGCGGCTGCTCCTGGTCCGGCTGCGATTGGGCCCGGGCCGCCCCCGGATGCGTCGCGGCCAGCAGCAGTGCGGCAAGGACGGCCGCGAGCGCTAGACGCGCATCAGCCATTCGCTAAGATCGATCGTCACCGCGCCGCCGTCGGTCAACTGCAGCGATTTGGGCGAGCGGCGGAGCTGCATCTTATCGATTTCAGTTTCGCGCGGCAGCATGTAGAGCAATATCTCTCCCGATATCGAGAGCAGGCGCACTCGCTGTTCGCCGTGGCGCTCGACGCCGGTGACCTCGTAGGGGCTCAGGTGGAAAGGGAAACCGCGCAGACGAACCACTCTGTCGTCGTACTCTTCGACCACGCCGACGAAGAAGCGCGTATTGTCGTCATGGAAAAGCTTGCGATCGATTACGAGTATGTGGTCGCCGTCCCGGATTGCGGGCATATCGTTCCTCCCTTGTGGCCGGCGGGCTGCGCCGCTCGGCTTCCCCCCTGCGTTCCAGACACTGCAACCATTAAACGGATTGCGCCGCGCCCCGTCCATACCCCCCCCTCGATTCGGACGTGCGTTTGGGCAGGATTCGGGATCGCGGCGAGCGTGCGCGCGCGGCGCCCGTGCTTTTGCGCGCGCGCCGATGCGGCTAAACTGGTCGGATTAAGCGGGCCTCGGGCGCCGGCTCCAGTGGCGCTGAATTACCGTGACTTTATTATTTGACGGAATTGGGATGTGCCCGAATTTGATCGATGCTGGCGCTCGATAAAGTATCAAAGTTTTACGGCGGGCGGACGATCTTCGACGGCGTGAGCTGGTCGATGGCCGACGACGCGCGGGTCGGCCTGGTCGGTCTCAACGGCGCCGGCAAGACGACTCTACTGCGGATGATCGGCGAGGTCATCGCGCCCGACGGCGGCCGTATCGCCCGCCCGCAGCGCACTTCGGTCGGTTACCTGCCGCAGGACGCACCCGAGATGAGCGGCCGGTCGGTGCTCGACGAAACGCTCTCGGCTCTAAGCGAGATGCAAGCCCACGATCGCCGCCGGGTTGAGCTGGAAGAGATCCTCGCCGAGCATCATAGCGGCCCCGAGCACGACGCCGCGCTCGCCGAACTCGGCGACGTGCTGAGCGAACTCGAGCGTCACGGCTTTTACGAGGCCGAGAGCCGCGCCAAAGCGGTGCTGTTCGGGCTGGGGTTCAGCGAAGCCGACCTCGCGCGCGACGTCGCGGAGTTCTCCGGTGGGATCCGGATGCGAATCGCGCTGGCCAAGCTCCTGGTGCGCCGTCCGACATTCCTGATGCTCGACGAACCGACCAACCATCTCGACCTCGAAGCGCGCAACTGGCTCGAGGACTACCTCGCGAACTATCCCGGCGGAATCATCCTGGTTTCGCACGATCGCTACTTTCTCGATCGGGTGACCGACCGCACGGTCGAGGTCGCGCGCGGGCGGCTCGTCGAATACCGGGGCGGCTACACGGCCTACCTGGCCGAGCGCGAGCAGCGGCGCGAAATCGAGCAGGCCGCGTATGAAAACCAGCGCGCCGAGATCGAGCATATGGAGGCGTTCATCAGCCGCTTCCGCTACCAGGCGAGCAAGGCCAAGCTGGTGCAGAGCCGGATAAAGCAGCTCGAAAAGATCGAGCGCCTCGAGCCGCCGGACGGGATCGAGAATCCGCCCGCGATCCGTTTTCCCCAGTGCGAGCGCGGCGCGCGCCGGGTTTTCGAACTGCGCGGCGCGGTCAAGCGCTATGGCGGCATCACGGTTTACAGCGGCGTCGATCTGACGATCGAGCGCGGCGCGCGTATCGCGCTGGTGGGTCCCAACGGCGCCGGCAAATCGACGATGATGAAGATGCTCGCGGGCATCGAGCCGTTGACCGCGGGCGAACGCCTCGTCGGCACGGGAATCGAGATCGGCTATTTCGCGCAAAACCTCGCCGAGTCGCTCGACTACGGCAAGACCGCGCTGAAGGAACTGAGCGACGCGGCGGACGGGATGACCACCGCCGAAATTCGCGGCCTGCTCGGCGCGATGCTTTTTTCGGGCGACGACGCGCTGAAGCTAGCGGGCGTGCTCTCGGGCGGCGAGCGCGCGCGGCTTGCGCTCGCCAAGGTGCTCGCCCATCGCAACAACTGCCTCCTGCTCGACGAGCCAACCAACAACCTCGACATCGTGGCCAAGGACACGCTTCTCGAAGCGCTCCGCCGCTTTCCCGGCACCGTGGTGATCGTCAGTCACGACCGCTATCTGCTGAACGAACTGGCGACCGAGGTTATCGAGGTCGGCCAGGGGCATGCGACGCGCTACCTCGGCAACTACGACTATTACCTGGCCAAGAAGGCGGCGGCCGAGTCCGCCGCCGACGCGGCCAACGCCCGCGCGGCCAAAGCCGCGCCGCCATCGGCCGCCGCACCGCGTGCCGCCGCAGGAGGCGCGGATTCCGGCGCGCGTGGCGCGCCCGGCGCACGCTCGGGTAGCGACGGACGTTCCGCCAACGGCGCGGCCGCCGGCGCCGGCGGCCGCCCCGACAATCAGCATCCGGCGACCCCACGCGCGCAGGATGCCAACCAGCGCCGCGAGCGCGAGCGCCGCGCCCGCCGGCGCCAGACGCTCGAGGGCGATATCGGGCGCAAGGAAAACGAGCGCGCGGCGCTGGGCGAGCAAATGAACGACCCGAATTTCTACCTGCAGCGCGCCGACGCTCGGGAACTCATCGCCGCGTATGAGCGGCTCGGACGTGAAATCGAACGGCTGTACGAAGAACTCATGGGCCTGGACGGCGAGGCGGCGGCGTCCGACGCGTAGCGCGTCGCGCCGCGGGAGCGCTTACGCGTGCCCCGCGCGTTCTGCTAGCCTGTGGCCATGCGTACGCGCTTCGCGCGCCCGCATGGCCGCAGGTGCGCGGAGCGGCTAGGATCGCGCTGGTGACTATTCCGGCGTCAGACTCGGCCGCGTTCATGCGATGGCTCGCCGGCGCGCTCGGCGAGCGATGGCCCGGCGCGCGCGCCGCGAGTGTCACGATGCTCAAGGGCGACGCCTCAAATCGCCGCTTCTGGCGCCTGGCGCTGGACGCGCCGCCGCCGCGCGGCGGCGGCGGCGCGTCCAGCGCCACGG
>DATJXN010000122.1 GCA_035500095.1 Candidatus Binataceae bacterium | reverse complement strand
GCGAGATGCGGCGATTGGCTTCGTCGACGCCGAGCACCTGCACCTCGACCATGTCGCCCTGGTTGACGACCTTGGACGGATGCACGGCGCGCTTGCTCCAGCTCATCTCGGAGACGTGGATCAGCCCCTCGACGCCCTTTTCGAGCTCGACGAAAGCGCCGTAGTCGGTGACGCTCACGACCTTGCCCTTGAGGCGCGCGCCGGCCGGATAGTTCTCCGCCGAGTGCGCCCACGGGTCGGGCATGATCTGCTTCATCCCAAGCGACACGCGCTCGCGCGCCGGATCGTACTTGAGCACGACCACCTTGACCTTGTCGCCGACCTTGACCGCTTCCGACGGATGCTGCAGGCGGCCCCACGACATGTCGGTGATGTGCAGCAGGCCGTCGAGGCCGCCGAGATCGACGAAGGCGCCGTAGTCGGTGATGTTCTTGACCACGCCTTCGAGGATGACGCCCTCTTCGAGCACCTTGAGCGTCTGCTCCTTGAGCTCCGTCCGTTCGCGCTCGATCACGGCGCGGCGCGAGACCACGACGTTGCCGCGCGCGCGGTTGAACTTGAGCAGCTGGAAGCGCCCGCGCTGGCCGACGTAGCGGTCGAGGTTGCGCGCCGGACGGATATCGACGTGCGAGCCGGGCAAAAACGCGGGCACCCCGATATCGACCTGCAAGCCGCCCTTGACCTTGCCGAGGATCACGCCCTCGACCGGGACTTCGTTCTGGAAGGCGCGCTCGAGTTCGCGCCAGACCTTGAACTTCTCCGCCTTGGCGTGCGAGAGCATCACCGTGCCGTTCTCGGTCTCGGTGCCCTCGAAATAGACGTCAACCTCGTCGCCTTCCTTGACCACGGGGCTGCCCTCGTGGTCGAGGAACTCGGCGAGCGGCACCTGGCCTTCGCACTTGTAGTTGATGTCGATGATGACGCTGTCGCGCGTGATCAGAAGAACCGTTCCGGTGAGGACATCGCCGGGGCGGGGAGCCCGAAGGCTCTGTTCCATCAGCGACTCGAAGTCATTATCTCCTCCATGCACCTTGTCAGACAACTCTTTCTCCATTTAGTGGGACCTTCCCCGGGATTCGAGGCTACAGCAATGCATACCGCCCAGCCTTCTGCGTTTCAAGACCTAAGCCGCGCCGACGCGCGCGCTGACGCGCCGAACCATCAGCGCCACAATTTCTTCGACGCTCATCCGGCTCGCGTCGACCGCGATCGCGTCGGGCGCGGCCTTAAGCGGCGCCAGTTCGCGCCCGCGGTCGCGCCGGTCGCGCTCGCGCAGTTGCGCGAGCACCTCCTCGCGGGTGATCGCGGCTCCGCGCGCGGCAAGCTCCTGGTAGCGCCGCTCGGCGCGGACCTCGGCGCTCGCGTCGAGAAAAAATTTGAATTCGGCGTCCGGAAAGATCGCGGTGCCGATATCGCGCCCTTCCATCACGACGCCGCCGCGCGCGCCGGCCGCGCGTTGCAACTCGCGCATCCGCGCGCGCACCGCGCCGAGCGTTGAAAGGCGCGAGGCGCTTTCGCCGATTTCGGGCGCCCCGACTTCGGCGCTGATATCGCGGCCGTCGAGCATGATGCGTCCGCCGGAAAACTCGATCCGCGCCTTGCCGAGCAGCGCGTCGAGCTTCTTTTCGGCGTCGGGATCGTCGTCGCCGATTCCGGCGGCGCGCGCCGCGACCGCAACCGCCCGGTACATCGCGCCCGTGTTTACGTATTCGAAGCCCAGCACCTCGGCAAGGCGCCGCGCGACGGTCGATTTGCCCGCGCTGACCGGCCCGTCGATCGCAATTACCGGACGCGCGCGCGTCACTTGAGCTCCTCGCGCATCGCGCGCCCGCGGTTGAAAATTTCCTCGAAACGCGCGACGTCGCCGTCGGCGATCGCGCGCTCGAACTCGTCCAGCGCGCCGCGGAAAAGTTTGAGCGAGGCCATGATCGCGTCGCGATTCGTCAGCACGATATCGCGCCACATCTCGGCCGAAGAGGCCGCGATCCGCGTCGTGTCGCGCAGCCCCCCCGCGCCGTAAGCCGCCGCCTCGCGCCCGCCCACCCGCTCGCCCGCAAGCGCCGCGGCAAGGGCGCTCGCAACCACCTGCGGCAGATGACTTGCGCGGGCGAGGATTTGATCATGCTCGTCGGGCGCCATCCGCTCCACGCGCGATCCGGTCGCCTGCCACAGGCGCTCGACGCGACCGATTGCGTCGGGCGTGCTGCGCGCCGACGGCGTGATTATCGTGCGGCGTCCGATAAACAGGCTTTCATCCGCGGCGATCGCGCCCGTGGTCTCCTTACCGGCCACCGGATGCACCCCGACGAGCGCCATCCGCGGGCCGAGCAGCGGCTCGAGCGCGCGCACCACCCATCCTTTGACGCTGCCGACGTCGGTTATGACCGCTTCGGCCGGTAGATAGGGCGTCATCGCGGCCAGCGTCTCGGGCATCGTGCGGACCGGCACGGCGAGCATCACGAGGTCGGCGCCGCGCGCGGCCTCCGCGGGGTCGCGCGTCGCGCCGTCGACGATCCGACGCTCGAGCGCAACGTCGAGGTTCTTTTGCGTGCGGCCGAGCCCGACCACGCGCTCGACCAGGCCCTCGCGTTTGGCGATGAGCGCGAGCGAGCCGCCGATAAGGCCCACTCCGCACACGGTCATCTGCTTGAACAGCGCGGTCATCGGGTCAGTTCCAAACCTTTGTTTCGTCGTCCTGAGCGAGCGTTGCGCGAGTCGAAGGATCCCGATCTTTCCGCCTGCCGAAAGATCGGCCTTCGCGATTCGCGCACGCGCGGGGATTGCAGCTTCGGACGTCAAAACGTGAGATGAGAGCGCCGCGGTCCAGGCCGGGCGAGGATCAAAGGTAGCACATCGGCCGGCCGCGCGCTCACTTCAGAGGGTCGAAAATTGTGAATTTTCCGAAAAATTCCGCTAACGCGGCTTTTCGGCCTTAATCACGCGCTCCAGCGCGGCGACCATCCGATGGTTCTCCTCTTCGAGCCCGACGCTCACGCGGACGTGGCGCGGCAGGCCGTAACCGTTCATCGGACGGACGATTACGCCCTGCTGAAGGAGCTTTTGGTAAACCGCGCGGCCCTCGCCCACCTCGACCAGGATGAAGTTGGCCTGGCTCGGTAAAAACGGCAGGCCCAGGCGGCGGAACTCGCGCTCCAGGTATGCCATACCGCTCGCGTTGACCTCGAGCGTGCGCCGCACGTGCTCGCGGTCGTCCATCCCGGCCTCGACCGCGACCAGGCCGAGCGAGGTGATGTTGAACGGCTGGCGCACGTTGTTGAGCAGCCGCGTGATGTCCTCGCGCGCGACCGAATACCCGACTCGCAGCCCCGCAAGGCCGAAGATCTTGGAAAAGGTGCGCAGCGTCACCAGCATCCGGTTCCCGTCGTGATCCTGCAGCGAGTCCGGGTAGTCGGGGTCGCGGACGAACTCGAAGTAGGCCTCGTCGGCGACGACCACCACGCGCTCGGGCACGCGCCCAAGAAAGCGGCGCCACTCGGCCTTGCGGTAGATGGTGCCGGTCGGATTGTTCGGATTGCCGAGGAACACGAGACGCGTCTTATCGTCGATCGCCGCGGCCATCGCGTCGAGATCGAAGACGTAATCCTCGCGCAGCGGGACGACCTTGGCCGCGCCCCCCGAGGCCGCGATCGCAAGCTGATAGATCACGAAGGAGTGCTCCGCGATGACGGCGTTAAGGCCGGGGCGCAGAAAGAGATAGACCAGCAGGTTCAGGATCTCGCACGAGCCCGACCCCATGAAGATGCGGTCGGGGCTCACACTGTGGCGTGCGGCGAGCTTATGGCGGAGCGACCAGCTCGAGCCGTCGGGGTAGCGATGGAGGTCGGCCAGCGCGGCCTTGATTGCCGCGACCGCCATCGGGGAGGGTCCGACCGGATTTTCGTTGGAGGCGAGCTTGGCCGGCTCGCCGATACCCAGCTCGCGCTGGACCTCTTCGATCGGCTTGCCGGGCTCGTACGGATGGAGCGCGGCAACCGCGGGCAGAACCAGATCGTCGGCTTTTATCAAGGCGCTTATGCGGGCGGCCGTGCTATGCGGCGGGCTGCCTGCCCTCAGGATACGACCCCAGGACTTTTAAAAAAAGAGCTGTGCGCTCGAGCGCGACGAGCGCGCGCTTGAGGCCGGGATCCTCGCGATGGCCTCCGAGGTCGACGAAGAACAGGTACTCCCACGGACGCGAGCGCAGCGGGCGCGATTCGATCTTCGAGATATTGATCCGGTTGCGGGCGAAGATGCCGAGCGCCTGGTTCAGCGCGCCCACCCGGTCGCGCACCGCGAACAGCGCGGTGGTCTTGTCGGCGCCGCTGCGGCCCGCCGGATGACGCCCGATCACCAGAAACCGCGTGGTGTTCTGGGCCGAGTCCTGGATGTTGCGCGCGATGATTTGCAACCCGTACGGCGCCGCCGCAGCCTCAGAGGCGATCGCCGCCGCCTCGGACTCGCCCGCCGCGCGCTGCGCCGCCGCGGTGTTGGACGCCGCCGCCTCGAGCCGCGCCTGCGGAAAGTTGGCCGCGAGATAGTTGCGGCACTGCGCGAGCGACTGCTGATGCGAGTAGATCGCGCGAATCGCCGACGCGTCGCCCGCGCGCGACATCAGGGCGTGGCGAATCGGCAGCAGCACCTCGCCGATAATCACGAGCGGCGTGTCGATCAGAAGGTCGAGCGTCAGCGTCACCGAGCCCTCGGTGGAATTCTCGACCGGGACCACGCCGAAGTCGGCGCGCGAGGTGTCGAGCGCGGCAAACACCGCCGCGATCGAGGGCTGCGCCGCGAACTGGGCGCTTGCGCCGAAGCGCATCCGCGCGGCCTCGTGCGAATAGGTATGCTCCGGGCCGAGGTAGGCGACGCGCAGCGGATGCTCGAGCGCGGTGCAGGCCGAGATTATCTCGACGAAGATGCGTCTTATGTGCTCGCCGGCAAGCGGCCCCTCGTTGAGCGCGGTGACCCGGTCCAGCACCGCGCGTTCGCGCGCGGGCTGATAGATCGCGGCGCCGCTTGCCTGTTTCAGATGGCCGATCGCCTGTGCCGCCCGGGCGCGCTGGTTCAGCAGGCGCACGAGCTTGACGTTGATCGCGTCGATCTGCGAGCGCAGCCGGTCGATTCCGTCGAGATCCGTCGAAACCGCCGTGGCCGCGGCGGCGCGGGTTTTGGGTTTTCGCGATAGGCTTGCGCGCGAGGCCATTTCGGATGACGCGATCCCGGACGGTTTTGGACGTTATACTGGGGCGACGTTATAGCGGAAAGCGGCTGCCTAACCCAACGGGCGGCGATCTTCGGCGCCACGGTCCGCGATGAACGCCGCGCCCATCGCGGCAAACTTCTTCTCGCGTTCCTCGCGAAGCCGTATCGGCGAGAGCCGCAAGAGCCGCGCAAGATAGCGCTCGATCGCGCGGCCCAGCGCCTCGGCGGCGTGCCGGGGCTCCTGATGGGCCCCGCCGGGCGGCTCGGGCACGACCTCGTCGGCAACTCCCAGCCGCAAGAGATCGGGGGCCGAGAGCTTGAGCGCCTCGGCCGCGTCGGCGACGCGCTCGGGACCGCCTTCGCGCCAGAGGATCGCGGCGCATCCCTCGGGCGTGATTACCGAGTAGCAGGCATTCTCCTGCATCAGGACGACATTGGCGACGCCGAGCGCGAGCGCGCCGCCCGACCCGCCCTCGCCGATCACGCAGCCTATGATCGGCACCTCAAGACGCATCATCAGCTCCAGGTTGGCGGCGATCGCCTCGGCCTGCCCGCGCTCCTCCGCGCCGAGTCCCGGCTCCGCGCCCTGCGTATCGATAAACGTGATCAGCGGAAGGCCCATCCGGCCCGCCAGATCGTACATCCGCGCCGCCTTGCGATAGCCCTCGGGATGGGGCTTGCCGAAATTGCGCCGGATCCGCTCCTGGGTCGAGCGGCCGCGCTGATGGCCGACGATCGCGACCGCGCGGCGCCCCAGGTAACCGAGGCCGGCGACGATCGCGCCGTCGTCGGCGAAGCGGCGGTCGCCGTGAATCTCGAAAAAGTCGCGCACCAGGTGCTCGACATAGTCGAGCGTCTGCGGACGCGAGGGGTTGCGCGCAAGGCGCACGCGCTCGATAGCGCTTAACGCCGCCGGCTCCGAAGGTGGCGCGGCGGGCCGCCCTTTCGAAGCCGGGCTCGAGGCACCGGCGATCGAGGCGGCCGCGGCGGAACTGCCGACTCGGGACTTTGCCGCGCGGGGTCGGGGATGTGCGGTCGTCGTCATCGAAAATTCCGAATCAAGTTCTGAATCAAGACCTGCTGAAGCTAGAGGCTCTCGGCCTGCCGGCCCGCGAAAAAAGCGTCCAGTAGGCTGAAAGCTTCCTGAAGCCCATGCTCCGCGTCAACCCATACGATTTCCGGATCGGCGCGAAACCAGGTGAGCTGGCGCTTGGCCAGGCGGCGCGTGTCGCGCTTGGCGAGCTCGACCGCCTCGAGGAGCGTCATCTCGCCGCGCACGGCCGCGGCGATTTGCCGGTAGCCGACGGTCTTAAGCGGCGGCTTGTCCGGGTCGTATCCGGCTGCGAGCAAACGGCGCACCTCCTCGACCATCCCGCGCGCGACCATCTCGTCGAAACGCCGGTTGATCGCCTCGTAAAGCCGCTTGCGCTCCGCCGCGAGGCCTACGGTCAGCGTCTCGTACTCGCGCGCGGCAAAACGATGGCCTCGCTGATGGACGCTAATCGGCTGGCCGGTCAGCCGAAACACTTCGAGCGCGCGCACGATACGGTAGAGGTCGCGATGGCCGATGCGCGCGGCGGCGGCGGCGTCAACTTCGGCGAGGCGACCGTGCAGGTACTCGACGCCGCGCTCGGCGGCGAGCGCCTCGAGCTCGCGGCGGACTTCAGGCGCGGCGGGGGGCCCGGCGAAGATTCCGCCGCGGAGCACGCGCAGGTAAAAGCCGCTGCCCCCGACCACGATCGGGTTACGCCCGCGCGCCGCCACCTCGGCGATCGCGGCGCGCGCAAGTTTCAGAAACTCCGCCACGTCGAGCGGTTCGCTCAATTCGCGGAGGTCCAGCAGATGATGCGGCACCCGGCGCCGATCCTCGGCGCCGGGCTTGGCCGTGCCGATGTCCATACCGCGATACACCTGGCGCGAGTCGGCGTTGACGATTTCGGCGTCGAGCCGCGCGGCGAGGGCCATCGCGGCCGCCGACTTGCCGACCCCCGTCGGCCCGACGATAAACCCGACGCGGATCGCGCGCGGCGGCCCTGCGGGCGTGATCGGGGATGCCGCGGAATCTCGCGCCGCCGCCGCGGCGGTCGCTGTTTTCGCCGGATTCATCGGCTAGCGCCGGAACATCCGTTCGATAAGGCCCCGGTTCCATTGAATATGGACCGGGCGGCCATGCGGGCAGTTGGTCTTGAACTCGGTGCGATCAAGTTCTTCGAGCAGCGCCGAAATTTCGGGCTCGCGAAGCACGCGGCCGACGCGCACCGACCCGTGGCAGGCAAGCTGCTTCAGCAGATCGTCAAAGGCCGTGGCGCCGCCCGCACGGGATCCCTCAAGGCGAAACCCGTCTGGTCTAAAGCCCTCTTCGCCCATCGCGTCGATCATCTCGCTCAACAGGCGCGCGCCGCCCTCGGCGCCGAAGACCGCGGGCGCGCCGTTGAGCAGCACGGTTGCGGGGCCGAACGGCTCGAGCTCGAAGCCCATGGCGCGAAACTCATCCAGCGCCGCAAGCACCTGCGGGGCGCGCGCCGGATTGAGCTCGATCGGCACGGACGTGAGCATCGACTGGACGCGGATTCCGCCCGCGCGCGCCTCGGCGCGCAGTTTTTCGAAGGTGACGCGCTCGTGCGCCGCGTGCTGATCGACCAGGATAAGCCCGTCGTCGCCCTCGAGCGCGATATAGCCGGCGAAGACCTGGCCGATGACCCGCAGCCGCGAGTACATCGGGATCTGCCGCTCGGGAATCTGGCGCTCGGAGCCGGGACGGCCGAGCGGGACGACGTTGGGAGCAATCTGGGCGGCGATCCCGGCGCCGCCGTTCATCGCTGCCGCGGCCGGCGCGGCGGCGGAGCCGGCGGGCGAGTCATAGAGCGCGGCGACCTCGGCCGCCGTGCTCGAATTCCATCCAAGGCCGAGCGCGCGCTGCTCGGCGCGAGCGAGCGCCGGCGCGTCGGGCACCAGGCGAAGCAGCCGCGCGGCGGCGGCGTCCGAGGGCGCGATCAGCGCGCCCGCGGCCTCGGGGCGCGCCGGCACGGGCGACGGCGCGCCGGGCGGGCCGTCGGCGACCGTCTGATCGGCGAGCCGATCGCGGAGCGCATGATAGACCGCCTCGAACACCGCCCCCGAGTTGCGAAAGCGCACCTCGGTCTTCATCGGATGAACGTTCACGTCGACGTCTTCGGGGCGCATCTCGACGAACACGGCGGCGGCAGGATAGCGCCCGCGCGGGATCAGCGTGTCGTAGGCCTGGGCGACCGCGCGCTGCAGGACGCGGTCGCGCACGGCGCGCCGGTTGACGAAGGTAAACACCATCCGCGGCGTCGGATAAGAGTCCTGGCTTACCGCGGCGAGGCCAAAGACGCGCGCACCCGCGCGCGCCGAGTCGAAAGCGAGCATCCGCGAGGCGAGCTTCGCGCCATACAGCTGGCGCATCCGTTCGAGCGGCGAAACCGCGCGCGGGAGGTCGTAAACGACGCGGCCTTCGGCAACCAGCTTGAACGCGACGCGCCAGTTGGCGATCGCAAGGCGCGCGATCACGTCGGCCGCAGCGCCCTGCTCGGTCGCGAGGGTCTTGAGGAACTTGAGTCGCGCCGGGGTGTTGAAAAAAAGCTCGCGGATTTCAATTCGTGTGCCGGGCGCGGCGGCGCATTCGCGCGCGAGCGAAATTTCACCCCCCGAGGCGGCGATTTCGACTCCGGCGAGATCGGCGGCCCGCCGCGTGAGCATCCGCAGCTGCGCGACGCTGGCGATTGAGGCCAGCGCCTCGCCGCGAAAGCCCATCGTGCGGACCGCGGCGAGGTCGGCGGCGTCGCGAATCTTGGAGGTCGCATGGCGGCGGAGCGAGAGAATCGCGTCCTCGCGGCCCATCCCGCAGCCGTCGTCGCCGACCGCGATCAGGCCCGCGCCGCCGCGTTCGATCTCGACGCTTATCGATTTTGCGCCCGCGTCGAGCGAATTTTCGACCAGCTCCTTGAGCGCCGAGGCCGGCCGCTCGACCACCTCGCCCGCCGCTATCTGGCTCGCCACCCGCTCGGGCAGAATATGGATCAGCCGCTCCGCCATCCCAGGCCCCGCCGTAAAGGAAAACTACAGGACAATGCCAAAAGCATGGAGCGTTTGGGCGCCCGACTCAAGCGCGCCGGCATACTTCACTTCGCCATGTATCCCCCGTCGACCGACATCGCATGGCCGGTCACGTAGGAGGCCGCATCCGAGCAGAGCCACGCCACCGCCTCGCCGATCTCGGAGGGCTCGCCCAGGCGCTTCAGCGGCTCGGCCGAGGCGAAGCGCTGCTCCATCTCGGGACGGTTGCTCAAGAGCCGCCCGAGCATCGGCGTGCGGATCGGCCCCGGGCATACGCAGTTGACGCGGATTTTTTCGCGGCCGTACTCGAGCGCCGCGGCGCGCGTCAGACCGACCACGCCGTGCTTGCTGGCCACGTAGGCCGGCAGCCCCGGCGAGCCGGTAAGCCCGGCGGCCGACGCGGTGTTGACGATCGCGCCGCCGCCGCGGCGCAGCAGGTGCGGGATTTCGGCCTTCATGCAGAAGAAAACGCCGGTCAGGTTGACCGCGATCGTGCGGCTCCATGTCTCTTCGGTGCACTCGGCCGTCCGCGCCATCTTGCCGTCGATCCCGGCATTGTTGAACGCGCAATCAAGACTGCCCCACGACGCGATCACACGGGCGACGAGCGCCTCGACCTCCGCCAGTTTGGAGACGTCGGCGCGCATAAAGAGCGCCTCGGCGCCCGCCTCCCTGACCATCGCGAGGGTCTCTTCGCCGCCCTCGGCCGCGATATCCGAGAGCATCATGGTGGCGCCCTCGCGCGCGAAGATGAGCGCGGTCGCCCGCCCGATACCCGATCCGGCGCCCGTTATGAGCGCAACCTTACCGCCTAGCAGTGGAGTCATCGTCTTCAATCTGACCTCTTCAGTTTTAGGCTCGGGCTTAATTTGCGCTCTTTAATTTTCCCGCCCAAGCGGATAGGGTGGATGGTTCGATTCGGGCCGAATTTAATAATCGTGATAGAGCGGTCCGGATTCCGAATCTAGCAATTCTGACAAAAGCCATCGAAGCGGAACAATCAGATGCGAACCTGTGAAATTTGCGGCAAACGCCCTTCCGTGGGCAACAACGTAAGCCACGCCAACAACAAGACCAAGCGCCGATGGCTGCCGAATTTGCAAGAAGTGCGCGCGGCCGACGGCGGCGGCGTCAAACGGATCCTGGTCTGCACGCGATGTGTGCGCAGCGGCCGCGTGACCAAGGCCGCCCCGGCGGCGCAGGCGCGCCACGGGGCCGCATCCGCCGCCGGGCGGCGCTGACTTAATTCCTGCTTCGCAAAACTCGTCGTTTCCGAGGGGTTCCGCGAGCTAATTTACCACCCCGATCAGCGGCAGCAGACGCTCGGGCGGACGGGCGATTACCGCCTTGCCCCCCTTGACCACTATCGGACGCTGCATGAGTTCCGGATGCTTGAGCAGCAGCGCGACCACGGCCTCGGCCGAAACGTAGTCGGCGGCCTTCAATCCCAGCTCCTCGAAGCGGCGATCCTTGCGCACCAGTTCGGCGGCCGACGTATCGAGTATCGCGACGATATGCTCGAGCGCGGTGCGATGGAGCGGAGTCTTGAGGTACTCGACGATGTCGAACTCGACACCCCGCGCGCGGAGCAACTCCAGCGCGCCGCGAGAATTTCCTCAGCCCGGGTTATGATAGAGTGTGATCTTGTTCATCATGCCGCCCCCCCCAGACGACGCACTTTTGGTGCCAGGCGCTTTGCTTCCGTGTGGCCGTCGACCTATGCTCGATCAAAATACCAAGCGGGTAAACCTTTTTTCTCGCTGGGCGTTTGAGGTTACGCACAGGCAAGGAACGGCCGATGACGATCGATCTGATAATGCGAAGAGCGAACTGGATCGCGGCGTTACCCGCCGCGGCCGCGTTTGCATTGGTGACGCTCGGCGCCGGCGCCGCTCGTGGGGCGGCGCATTCCACCGAGCCGTCCGAAATTGCCCATCGCAGCGTGCCCGCAATGGCTTCGCCGAAGATCGCGACGCTGCAGATGTCAACCGGGGTGACCGGAGTGCTCGCTCCGCCCCAAGCGGGTCAACCGCTCGGCGGTCATGAGCTCCATTTCCAGGGCCGCGTAGGCGGCAATCTGTACATGATGAAGACCGAAGCGAACGGCGCATTTTCGACCATGCTGCCCGAGGGGGATTACGACCTGCGCGGGATGCACGGCGCGGCGATCGTGCGCGGCGTCAGCGTCGGCTCAAGCCCGGTCAACCTCGGCCAGGTGAGCCCGCCCGGCCCGTACAACGTGTGGCGGTTTTTCGAACGCCAGGAAATCGGCGAGGCGATCGTTCAGAGCCCGGCGCCTGCTACGGCATACTTGCCCACCTCGAACGGCGAGGCGCTGCCGATCTCCGTGAGGGAGGTCCGCAGTCCGGCGGTGATGGGAGCCGGAGCGCAGGGACAGGCGCTCCCGCCCGCCGAGGTGATACCTTCGCAGATATACCAGCCGACCGTGATTCCCCCCGGCGCCGACGTGCCCATGCCCGGGACCGCTCCTTCCGAAGACAGGGCGCCCGCAGGAAGCGGCGAACCTTAAGCGGCGCCGTCTTGAAGCGGGGCCGTCTTGACCGCCAACCCTGACGGATTCAGCTCGAGGGCTTGAGAGCGCCGACCGCGCCGGGATGCGGACGCTCGACGGTCAGGCCCACGTCCTGGCCGTACGAAGCCTCGAGATTGTTGCCGAGTAAAGAGAGAAAAATTCGACCCGCGGCGACGGGCCCTAACAACCAGAAGTCAGGACCTCGCCGCCGCGGGACCGGGGGGAGAGAGCGTTTAGACTTTTCTTCCGGCTCGATGCATCGAAAGAGCAATCTGGCCGCCGGGCCGGCGTGGGGAGGCGTATGGATGAATTCTCGCGATGGCGTGCACGGTCACCAGCGCGCCTTGTGAACCAAGCAGCCGGAAAAGCAGGACCGGCGCCGAGCGCCTGAGCGTCACGCTGAACGACATCCGGTCCGGCGCCGCCTCGGCGCGAACGACTTCCCCGCGGTTCAACCCATGAACCTCGGCCGAGCGGGCCGCCGCATGGACGGCGCGTGCGGGCGCATCGGGGAGGAAAACGGCCGCCGCGATAGCCATCCGCGTAGCGTCCACCTGGAGGCGAGCCTGCAGATCCCAACGCGCGAGGAGATCATGCGTGACGAGGGCGCCCGCTCCGGTCGTGAGCATCACGCTCGCGACGAAAATCCTGACCCATAGCGCAAGCGGAGTGCCGCGGCCGCCGTGGCGATGCGGCCGGTCAGGGCTCATCGTTGCGGCCGTGGGCCTGTTCGCTTCGGCATCCAATTCTTCGCCGTCCATTTCGACGCTCTGCCGGGCGCGAGCCTTCACGCCTTCACCAGCCTGAGGCCGGCGGGGCGCATCGCGAAGCCGCCGCCCTCGTCCTCGCGGCCGAAACTCTCCATGCCGTAGCGCATCAGCATCCGATAGAGCGTGGTGCGCGAGACGCCGAGAATCCGCGCCGCGCGCAGCCGATTGCCGCGCGCGTGGCAGAGCGCGCTCACCAGCGCCTCGCGCGTGAGCTCGCGCAGAGAAGAAGGACCGGACCGGACCGGCTCGGAAGGTAAAGCCGATCCGGCCCCGACGGGTTGCGGGGAGAGGGACGCAACCGTCGCGGCTACGCCTGGATTTGAAGGCAGCTCGGTATCCAGGACTGCGCCGGGAAGACTTTCAAGATCGATTCGATCGGAGTCGCTGAGCAGCAGCGCGCATCGGATCGCATGTTCCAGCTCGCGCACGTTGCCCGGCCATCGGCAGGCGAGCAGCCGCTCCATCGCGCGGCGCGAGATGAACCTGACGGCGGTGCCGAACTCGCGATTGCAGCGCTCGACGAATAGCCTCACCAGGGCGTCGATAGCCTCGAGGCGATCGCGCAGCGGCGGCACCGTCACCGAAGCGACGTTGAGACGGTAGAACAGGTCGGCGCGAAACCGGCCCTCTTGCACGGCCTTGCGGAGATCGCGGTTGGTCGCCGCCACTATCTGCACGCCGACCTTGCACGTGCGCGTCGAGCCGACGGGCTGCACTTCATGGTACTCGACCGCGCGCAGGAGCTTCGCCTGCAGCGCCATTGGCAGCTCGCCAACCTCGTCGAGAAAAAGCACGCCGCCTTCGGCCGCCCTGAAGTAGCCCTGCGAATCCTCACGGGCGTCGGTAAACGCGCCCTTGACGTGGCCAAACAGCTGGGATTCCGCCAGCGTGTCGACGAGGTTGGAGCAATTGAAGGTGACGAAAGGACCGCGTGGCTCCGGGCGCAGGTTCCTGACCGCGCGCGCCACCAACTCCTTGCCGGTACCGGATTCGCCGTGGATGAGAACGGTCGTGCGATGGGCGCTGAGACGGCCAAGAAGACGCATCAGTTCCGTCATCGCCGCCGACTTTACGACCATGTCGCCGACGCTATCGGTGCGGCCCATCAGGCCGACGTCGAGCCATTCGCCGTCCGCTCCGCACGCGCTTGCCGTCGCGTTCAGACGAGCCATCAGTTCTGCGATTCGATTCGACAAAGGATCCCTCGTCTGGGCATTGCCTCGATCTTTTTCCAGTCCGGCGGATGATTGGTTCGGCATACTTGACCGAACGCTGAGCAATTGCCGTACCATAGATAGAAAGTGCATATGATTACTTAATAAAGATTAAATAAAGGTCAAAAAATCGATTAAAACGTTGCGCAATCGTCTCACGACGTTGCTCTAATGCGCTCTTATTTAGCTAAATTATGCACATGTCTGCGCTCCGCACGACCTCAAGCCCCCCGCACGCCTGGAGCGCGCGCATGGATGCTCGGGCCGGACTCGGAACCTGCGACATCCTGGGAGCGGTCGAAACGGCGTTGCGTGATGGCAACGCTGGGTTGCGACGTCGCGCGTGGTACCAGCGAAAGGTGGGTTTAGGAGGTTTTCGCCAATCATACCGCGTGGCACGCGGCATGCTCCTCCCACCGCAAGGGTCGGTGAGCAGACTTATGCAACTGGCGGTTTTTTTTCCGCCAAGGGGGAGAGCACGCTTGGCCTTGGAACGAGCGGCTGAAAATCGAGTGGAACATACCGTCTTCAGGAAGCGTCTCTCCTTCACGCGCGCTCCCGACTGGATAAAGTGCGAGCTATGCCAGCGCAACGGGGAGCATCTACCGGCGCGTTTTGTGGTCGCGGTGGACGACGAGGCCGATCGGCCGCCACCGACCGATTCCAAGACTCTGCGGCTTCTGTGTGTCGATTGCTCGGCCTTGGTCGAAGGAGCGATCGACGCCGCGGAGTGGAAGCGCCGGACCAACTTCAGCATGGCCAAGTAGCCGTTAAGGGGCTGGAAGTTTTAAGGGGGGGATGAGGTCAGTAAGGGGGGGAGATAAGGGGCCGGCGGAAACGCCGGCCCCTTTTGCATTCCTCTTCCTCGATTGCTCGCCAGTACTTGCACGCCGGCCTTTTGGTGAGCCGCGCCGCTCTCAGCCGGCGAACTCGCGCAGCCGCTCGAACCACACGAGCTTGTGTTTGAAGCCGGGAAAGCTCGCGTTGAGGCCGCTTGGGTTGGGCAGCACGAAAACCCGCGCGCCGTACAGAAGCTCGGGCTTGGCGCCTGCGCCGGCGTTTGCGACCTGAGCGGCCGAGGTCCCGCGCGAATCCCTGCCGAAGAATTCCCGGAAGAATTCCCGATATATCGTAATTCCGACGAAGGCGACGACCTCGGGCCGCAATCGCCGAACCTTGGAGGCGAGCGTCCGTTTGCCGCGCTCGATCTCCTCGCGGTTCAGTTCGGCCGCGGCGCGCGTCGCGCGCGGGCAAAGATTGGTGAGCGCGAGGCCGAATTCGGCGAGCCGGCGATCTTCGGTATGCGTCAGTTCGACCGGAACGAGCCGGGCCGCGAACAGGAGCCGCCAGAACGGATTGCCGGGGCTGGCGAAGTGATGGCCGACCGCTTCCGAGCGCAGGCTCGGATTGATCCCGACGAACAGGATTCGCGGCCTCGGGATTAGGATGTCTTTGAGAGGCACGGCCTAACTACTAGGCGATCGGCTCCGTCGCCGCCAAGGGAGCGCGCGGCGCGGATTGATCCCGCAAAGCATTTGCTAAAAAAGTGTTTGCCGATCCTCCTCACGCCTATTACTCGTGGGGAAATGCCTTCGCTAAGCCATGTCCTGACGCAGTGGCACGATTTCTACGCGCTTATCGGCGGCGCGGCCGCGACCCTGGTCGCGCTCATGTTCGTCGCGGCTTCGATCGGCGCCGGCGTCTTCACGATGAAGCATCAGGCCGGCGTCCGTACCTTCCTTTCGCCGACCGTGGTTCATTTCACGGCGGTCCTCGTCATCTGCCTGTTCGCGAACATCCCGACCGACAACCGCACGCTGCTCGGCGCGCTCCTCGGATGCGTCGGCGCCGTCGGACTGGGCTATTCGGGATGGGTCTGGCAGCGGATGCTGAAGCACGGCATCGCCGCCTCGATCGATACCGTGGACCGTCTCTGGTATGCGCTGCTGCCGGTTCCGGCCTACCTGATGGTTATCGCGGCGGGAGCGGAGCTGTGGCGCGGTTACGTCCGCGGTCTCGACGTTCTAGCCGCGGCGCTCATCCTGCTGCTGCTTATCGGGATCAGAAATGCGTGGGACATGACGGTCTGGATCATCGACCGCCGCGGGCAGTGAGCACGACCGACGCGCTCGTCTATGGATGCGAAAAAAGAGCGGTTCGGGATCGAATCGGGGATTCCGCGCGTGCGAGTCACCGCGCGGCGCGAAGCGTTCTCCAGAATTACCCGCCGATCTGGTACATCGAGCGCTCGCGCGTCGAGCGGCCCTCGAGCAGGTGATGGCCGGTCGGCTTGAGTTCGACCGCGCGCATCAGGATGCGCGCGACCGCCTCCATCCCGCCCCCCGTGCGAATCGCCTTGCGCACGTCCATCTCGTCGTCGTTCAGCAGGCAGAGATGGAACTTGCCGTCGGCAGTAAGCCGCATCCGGTTGCACGTTCCGCAATAGGGCTCGCTCACCGGGCTGATGAAGCCGACGACGCCGCTTGCGTTGGGCAGCCGGTAGTTGCGCGCCTCGTCGGAGGGATTGCTAGATTCGAGCTCGTAGAGCGGCCCGAGCGCCACTTCGATCCGCCGCCGCGTCTCGATGTTCGAGACGTAGCGCTTGATCGAAACCGCCGCGCATTCGCCGCCGCCCAGCGGCATCAGCTCGATGAACCGCACGTGCCAGTCGCGCGCGATCGTAAGCGCGGCGAGGTCAACCACGTCCTCCTCGTTGTAGCCGGCCGCCACCACCGCGTTGAGCTTGATCGGGACCAGCCCGGCCGCCTCGGCGGCCATGATCCCCTCCCACACGCGCGCGAAACTGCCCCATCGCATCTGCCGCTCGACGGTAAGCGGATTGAGGCTGTCCAGGTGGACGTTGATTCGCCTAAGGCCGGCCGCCTTAAGGGGCGCCGCGAGCTTCGGCAGCAAGAGCGCGTTGGTGGTGAGCGCGAGGTCGCCGAGGCCGGGGACTGCGGCGAGCCGCTCGACGATTTCGAGCAGGTCGGCGCGCAGCGTCGGCTCGCCGCCGGTCAGGCGAAACTTGCGAAAGCCGACGCGTACGGCGGCTCGCACCACCAGTTCGATTTCGGCGGGCGTGAGCAGCTCTTCGCGCGGCAGAAAGCGCAGGCCGTCGAGCGGCATGCAATAGACGCATCGGAGATTGCAGTTGTCGATAACCGAGATGCGCAGGTAGTCGATTTCGCGGTTGAACGAATCTCTTGGCATTTTCCGGCAGTCCGGGCCCGCCGCTGCCGCCATTTTCGAACTGACCTATGAGGCAGGGCCGACGGGCGAGTCTCCAACTCAATTCTAGTCGCGCCCGCCGCGCGCATACAACGGGCGTCGGGCTTCTTCCACTCCTGCGCCCTCCTCCCCCGTATTTATGCGTCAATCGCCGTAACATCCCCCGAGAATCGGGGGAGGGAATTTACGACGGCTTCGCCGGTCTGGTCTGTTCCGGCGCTGCCGGTCTGGTCTTTCCGGCGCTGCCGGTCTGGTCTGTTCCGGCGCTGCCGGTCTGTCAGTCCTCTTCCCAATCGACTAGAGTTGAGGCCCGCGCTGAATCCCTATCGCCCGCGATGCCCCCGAGCAGTGCAAAACCCTCACACGCGACGCCCTCCGAGGCAATGCGCGAAGCAAGCCTGCCGATAATCGAGGTCGCGGGGCTCCGCGTCGACCGCGACGCGCTCATCCTGGATTCGGTTGAGTGGCGCGTCGAGGCCGGCCAGCATTGGGTCATCCTCGGCGCCAATGGTTCGGGCAAGACCTCGCTCTTGAGCGTGCTCACCGGCTATCTCGCGCCGACCGCCGGAACGATCCGGGTGCTGGGCGAGACTTACGGCCGCGCCGACTGGCGCGAGTTGCGCACGCGGATCGGCCTGGTCAGTTCCTCGATTCGCCAGTTGATGCCGCCGCATGAGAACGCGCTCAACGCGGTCGCCAGCGGACGGCGCGCGATGATCGGAATGTGGGGCGAGGTCGGCGAGGCCGAGGCACGGCGCGCAGCCGAAATCCTGCGCGAGGTCGAAGCCGAGTACCTGAGCGAGCGTCCCTGGCGCTTCCTTTCCCAGGGCGAACGCCAGCGGGTGCTGATCGGACGCGCCCTGATGGCCGACCCGCGGCTGCTAGTGCTCGACGAGCCGTGCGCGGGTCTCGACCCGATAGCGCGCGAGCACTTCTTGGCGTTCGTCGAGCGTCTGATCGGGCGCGCCGGCGCTCCCACCCTCGTCCTCGTCACTCATCACGTCGAAGAAATCGTGGCCGGCTTTTCTCACGTCCTCGTGATGCGCGCGGGTCGCGTGCTCGCCGCCGGTCCGCGCGCGCAAGTGATGACCTCGGCGACGCTCAGCCGCGCTTTCGACGCGCCGGTGCAACTGTCTTCGGATCGCGGCCGCTACTCGCTGGTGGTCGGGGCGGAGCCGGACAAGGTTGTCTGACAGGGGAAATGGTCCTTCGGCCCGTAAACGTCGCGCGGGCGACGATTTTCCCCGCAGTTTCAAATGTTTTCCCTATCGTCTCGCCGGATCAAACCTGATAGCGTTTGGGATGGATGCCCGTTCGCCGGGCGTCCGTCGCGTCGACCGCGGACGCTTTGCGCTCGCGGCGATCGCAAAGGGGAGCTCGCCGCCGAGAGGCGCGCAGGGAAAACATCATGGGCTGGAGGCTCGGGTTTGTACTGGTTGTAGTTTCGATCGCCGTGGCTTCGGCATTGGCCGCGCGCGGCGAGCCGGAGGATGAGGCGGTGGTGCGGGAAGAGGCGGCCAGGCAACTGAGCGCGCTGCGGGAGCATCTGCTCGGGCGTTGACCGGTCAGGGTCAGCCAAACCAAAATTTTGGCGGCATACGACGGACTCCGGCTCGCGGCGCCCGCGGGGGTGTTTTACCCTTCCCATCCTTCCTCTCCCACCCGCGCCGGGAGAATTACTTGAGCTTGAAATACCGAATTTTCCGCGCGCTTGCGCAGATCAGTATCGAGCGGCCCTACCTGGTGCTGCTGTGCGCGCTCGTGCTTTCGATAGCCTCGGTCTTCTACACCAGGGCGCGGCTCGAATTTCGCACCGGCCAGGAAGATCTGATAACGCCGAACAGCCGCGCCTCGCGCGACTATCTCGATTATACTCGCGAATTCCCCGACCTTGACGGCCTGGTTATCGTCGTGCGCGCGGCGCCCGATCCGGCGCGCGCCGAGCGCTTCGCCGACACGCTTGCGGCGCGGCTTGGCGCCGACCGCGCCAACGTCAAGACGGTCTTTTACAAGATCGACGCCGGCGCGTTCGCCGACCGCGCGATGCTCTACATGACGGCGGCCGACCTCGATGCGCTGGCGCAAAAGCTTCGCGCCGCCTTTCCGATGCTCGGCGGCTATGGGGCCGATCCGAGCCTCGCCGGCTTCTTCGCGATGGTCAACGCGGGAATCGAGCGCCAGATTCGGGCGCAGATGCCCCCCGGGATGCAGGCTGAACTGGCGCATAGGACGCGGGCCGGAGCCGCGCGGATGAGGCCGCGCGCGCCCGCGCCGGCTCAGGATTCCTCATTCGCCGCGGCCGCCGCTCCGCCTCCCGGGCCGGAGGCCCTCGACGTCGGCGCAATCGACACGGTGCTGAACGGGATGCTCGCCGACACCGACAACGCAAAATACATCTCGCCGTGGCAATCGATGATGCAGGCGGGCGCCCCGGACAGCGCGCAGGGCCACGGTTACCTGGTCTCGGACAACGGCAAGTACCTGCTGCTGCAGGTCGCGCCCGGCGACGGCGTCAAGGACGGCCCCGATCCGGTCGAGGCGATCGAGAGCGACCTTAACGACGTGCGTGCGAAGTTTCCGGGCGTGATGGCCGGGATGACCGGCGGGCCCGCGCTCGCGCACGCCGAAGAGACCACCACCGCGCACGACATCGCGCTGGCCTCGATGATCGCGATCGGCAGCAACGTCTTCCTGCTGGTGGTTCCGTTCACGGCGGTGGTCGAGCCGTTATTTGCGGTGCTGGCGCTGCTCGCGGGCGTGGCCTGGTCCTTTGGCTTCACAACGCTCGCGATCGGCCATCTCAACCTGCTGTCCGCGGTCTTCACCAGCGTGCTCGCGGGAATCGGAATAAACTTTCCGATTCATCTGATGGCGCGTTACGACGAGGCGCGCCGCGAGGGCGCGAGCTCGGCGCAGGCGATAGAACTGGCCGTGGTCAATACGGGCACGGGCGTGTTCGCCTCGGCCTGTATCATGGCGCTCGCCTTCCTGACGCCGGTGTTCACGGATTTTCGCGGAATCGCGGAGCTCGGAATCGTCTCAGCCGCCGGACTGTTCCTCTGCCTGATTTCGGCGCTGCTGGTTTTTCCCGCACTCGTAGTGCTGCGCGATCGCTACCGGCCCGCGCGTACGCGTCCGCAGCTCGCCCCGGCAGCGCGCTCCTCGATCCTCGAAGCCGCCTTCCGCCGCCCGGCGCTGATCGTCGCAACCGCCGTGGCAGTGACGATCGGCGCGCTGCTCCTAACCGGCCGCGTCCGTTTCGACCAGAACCTGCTCAAGCTGCAGGCCGAAGAGACCGAGGCGGTCAAATACGAAAACCTCCTGCTCAAGGATTCGGGACGGTCGTCGTGGTTCGCGGTCTCGCTCGCGCGCTCGCTTGAAGGGGGCGAGGCGCGCGCTGCGGCCTTTCGCAAGCTGCCCGAGGTTTCCGACGTCGAAACCATCTCGACCTATATTCCCGATGACCAGGCGGCCAAGCTCAAGACGCTGCATGGGCTGAGCGCGATGCTTGCGCCGATCGAGATGGCGCCGCTTAACCATCCGGGCGACCCGGCGCGGCTTGCGCGCGAGCTCCAGCAATTGGCCGGCCGACTCTCGATGGTCGCCCCCGCCGACGCCTCGGGAGCGGCGGCGCGCACCGCGGCGCTCGCGCAAACCGCGCTGGATCGGCTCAAAGGCGACCCCAAGGCGTTTGCCGGCTACGAGGCAAGCACCAATGCCGACCTGCGCGCGCGCCTCGGCGAACTCAAGCGCGATCTCAATCCGCCTGCAGTGACGGCCGCCAACCTGCCCAAGGTGGTACGCGACCGTTTTATCGGCCGGAGCGGACGCTTCCTGGTCCAGATCTATCCGCGCGGCGACGTGTGGGAGGATGCGGCGCTCAGCCGCTTTATCGGCGCGCTCAAAACCGTCGATGGAGACGTGACCGGGCCGCCAGTGCAGACCTACAACATCGCGACCGTGATGCGCCGGGGCTATGAGCACGCCGCGATGCTGGCGCTCTTCGCGGTGTTCGTCTTCGTCTTCGCCGATTTCCGCAACCTGCGCGATACCGCGCTCGCGACCGTGCCGCTGCTCTTCGGGGGCGCCTGGATGCTCGAGGCGATGGGCTACATGGGCTGGGAATTCAACCTGGCCAACCTGTTCGCGGTGCCGATCCTGATCGGCACCGGCGTGGATAACGGCGTCAACATGCTCTACCGCTGGCGCGAGGAGCGCGACAAGTCGGCGCTGATCCTGACCAAGGCGGTGGGCAAGTCGGTGACGATCTGCTCGCTCACCACCATCGCGGGCTTCGCCGCGCTGATCACCGCCGAGCATCGCGGGATTTCGAGCCTCGGATGGGTGCTGAGCCTCGGCGTCACGCTGATCCTGGCCGCGACGCTGGTGGTGCTGCCCGCGATGTTCGAGCTGGTGGGGCGGCGAATCGAGGGCGAGCGTATCGCGCCGCCCGGAGCGCCGGTCCCCAAACACGCCCCCGAAGAGGAACCGCCCGCGCCGCCCAAGACCGCCTCCGGTGGATTGCGCCGCTGACCGCGCGCGGGTCCCTCAGCTTCCGGTAATCGGATTTTCCGGCTCGGCCACGCAATGCGCGCAGCGGCAGTTCGCGCGCAACTCGCTCGCGGTATAGAGCGTCTCGTGCCCGTCCACCCATCCGAGGAACACGCCGCGCTCGCCGAGGCGCGACAGCTGCGAGAGGCGCTGGCTCGCCGGAGGTATCTCGCCCGCAATTGCGCCGCCGCACGCCTTGCATGGGCATCCGCGGCGCAAACTCTCCAGCGGATAGATGCTGTCGTGGCCGTCGGCCCATCGGACGCCGATGGCGTAGCGGCCGACTTCGTTGAGCGCGGCGATGGTGGGCGTCTTTGACTTGTTCGGCGGCATTGATGCACTCTTTGCTTGCATCAACTATAGCATCGCGCGCGTCCTTCACCGCCAGACGCAGCGAAGACGCGCGAGGTCGAACAGAGAGAGCATCCGGAGAAACACCATGGACGAAAATGCAAAAAAGAAAGCCCTGCTGATGATCCCTTACGGACTGTTCGTGTTGGGCGCGCGCCACGGCGACAAGCAGACCGTCGCGACCGTCAACTGGCTCACGCAGGCGAGCTTCAAGCCGCCGCTGGTGGTGGTCGGAATCAAGGCCGACTCGACCGCACATGCGCTGGTCAAGGAGTCGAAGGTTTTCACGCTCTCGATGCTCGGGACGGGACAGAAATCGATCGGCACTGCGTTCTTCAAGCACGTCGAGCCGGCCGGCGGCAAGTTCGGCAACTGCTCCTTCGAGGCGGGCAAAAACGGCGCGCCGATCATCAGCGATGCGCCCGCCGCCGTGGAGTGCAAGGTGGTCGGGTTCCACGAGCTCGGCGACCATAGCGTGGTCATCGGCGAAGTCACCGAAGGCCATCTCAAGCGCGAGTCCGAACCGCTGACGCTCAAGGAGTGCGGCTTCAACTACGGCGGCTGACTCCCGCGCTCGCGGCGCTTCGGCAATATCGAAGAACGTGGCGATGAAAAGAGTCGTGGTGCTGCCGGGGGACGACGCCGCGCCGGAGACGGTCGGCGCGGCGATGGAGGTTTTGCGTGCGCTCGGCCCGGAAATCGAGTACGTCGAGTTTCCGCCTGGCGAGCAGTGGGTGCGGGGCAAGACCGCGATCGACGCGCGCGCGGCGATCAACGCCTCGGATTCGACGCTGTTCGGCTCGACTTCGGGCAAGACCGCCGGGATCTTCTACCTGCGCTGGGGCAAGGACACTTACGCCAACGTGCGGCCCGCGCGCTACCTTCCGGGCGCGCAGAGCCCCCTTAAGCATCCCGAGGGTATCGACTACGTAATCGTGCGCGAGAACCTCGAGGATCTCTATCTCGGGCTCGAGGGGCCGCTAGAGGCGCTGGCGCCGCTCAAGCTGCACAGCCGCATCGCGCGCGCCGCGCTCGACACCTCGATGCCGGGCAGGTTCGCGATCAAGGTGATCACCGAGCGCAACTGCAAGCGGATCGCGGAGTTCGCGTTTCGGCTCGCGCGCAAGCGCAAGGCGGCCGGCGGCAAAGGCAAGGTCACCGCGACGTCGAAGTACAATATGCTGCGCGAATCCGACGAACTGTTCCGCCGAATCGCCGAGGATGTTTCCGCCGGCTTTCCCGATATCGCCTACGAACAGTTCATCATCGACGACTTCGCGCGCCGCGTCGTGCAGAGCCCGCACGACCTCGACGTGGTCGTGATGCCCAACCTCTACGGCGACATCATGTCCGACGCCGCGGCGGGCACCTTGGGCGGCCTGGGACTTGCGCCCAGCGGATGCTACGGCGCCGACTACGCCTACTTCGAGTCGGTGCACGGCACGGCGCCCGACCTCGTCGGCCAGGGCATCATCAACCCGACCGCGACGATGCTCTCGGCAGCGATGATGCTCGAGTACCTGGGCTTTGCGGCCGAAGCGAATTGCTTCGAGAGCGCCGTGCGCAAGGTTTACGCCGAGGGCCGCGTGCTCACGCCCGACCAGGGCGGACGTTCGAACACGCGCGATTTCACGCGCGCGGTGATCGCGAATCTGTAAAGAAGCGATCGCCGCCAGAAGCGGCTCCCAGCCCTCCCTCCTTACAGAGAGGGAGAAAGGGAGCTTGCGGCCGTCGGGGCAAGCGCTTTTCCTGTTGTTTCAATAGAACCGCTGCTCGCCGGGCGGGCGCGTTTTCCATCGCCGATGGATCCAGTTCCAGTGGTCCGGATGGCGCCGCACCATGTCTTCGATCGTTTTGGTGTAGCGCTGCGTATTGAGCACGACCGCCTCTTCACGGTCGGCCGTGCGGATGGTTTCGATCGGCTCCATGCACTCGATGAAGTGGCGGCTGCTCACGCCGTCGCGCACGGCGAAAACCGGCACCACCGGCACACCGGTCGCGAGCGCGAGCCGCGCCAGTCCATCGCTGGTTGACGCTTTCAGCGAAAAGAAATCGACGAAGACGCCCTTGCGCACGTCGAGGTCGAGCGGCATCCCCACGATCCAGTTCTGCCGGAGCATGCGAAGCACTTCGCGTCCGGCGCCCTTGCGCGGGATGACGCGGTTGCCGAAACGGTTGCGCGCCGCGCATACCGCCGCGTCGATCAGCGGGTTGCGCAGCGGGCGATGCACGATCGCGACGCGATGCCCGTAAATCGAGTGCGCGAGGATCATTAATTCCCAATTGCCGAAATGGCCGGTCAGGATGAGGCCACCGCGCCCGCGCGACAGTTCCTCGCCGCGCCTCCAGTTCTCCATCCCGCGGTAGGTCACGAACTGCTCGATGTTGTCGGGTCCGAGCGTGGGAAAGTGCATCCACTCGGCGAGCGTGCGGCCCCAGTTTTCGTAGGTCGCGCGCAGGATACGCAACCGCTCGGCCGTGCTCGCGGCGGGAAAAGCGATCGCGAGATTGCGCATCGCCACCGGCCGGTCGAACCGGTCAAGACGCATCGCGAGCGCGCCCAGGCGGGCGCCCGCGCGGATGGCGCGCTCGCGGTCCAGCGCACCGAGCGGCGCGAGGAGTGCGCCCACCGCCGCGTACTCGAGGCGCGCGCGTAACCGACCGGTCTGACGAGCCATCGCGGCATCGAGCGTTCCAGAGTGAGGGCGCGCGCGCAAGCGCGGGCGAGAACGCGCGCAAACGCACCCGCCGGCGCTGGCGCCGGCCTCCGGCCGCGCCGCCTTACGGCGGCGCCCGGACCGGCTCGGATATCCGGGCCGCGCGCAGGGCGCGCGCGGCCCTCGCGCAAACTACGGATGCCCCGCGGCGACCGCCGCCGGAACCGCCGCGATCGCGGCCGCCGGCGCGGCCGGCGCCGCCGAGCCCGTGATCGACGGAGAGCTGGTCGCCGGCGCGGCCGTGCTCGACGTTGACGACGGCGTCGTCAGCCACGGAGCCGGCTTGACGCTACTCCGCGTGCTCGGCCCGATCTCTTCGGTATTGAGCGGCGTCGAAAACGAAGACGGCGGCGCAGTCATGCCCGACGATGGTGCCCCGAAGACGCCGGCGCCTGACATCGGCGCCATCGTCGCACCGCGGTCCTTCAAATCCTGCGCCGGCGATACCGGCACGCTGAAGCTGGGCTGGTAGAGCTGCTTGTACTGCTCCATCGGCATCTGATGCATCTCGCGCCGACCGAGCGCGCCGGTGAACTTCTGGCGTTCGTCAAGCGCGAGCGCGCGCAGGTCATCGCGGGTTCTAATCACGTGCGGCGTCAAGAACACCAGCAGGTTGAGCTTCTTTTTGTCGCTCCCGTTGTCGGTGAACAGGTTGCCGATCACCGGGATGTCGGAGATGAACGGTACCGCCGAGCGCTGGATGTCGTTTTCGTCGGAGAGCAATCCGCCGATGACCGCGGTGCGATGGTCCTGCACCATCACGGTGGTCGAGGCCGAGCGAATGGTCGTGGTCGGCCCTAGCGGATTGGTGTTCTGGTTCGTGGTGCCCTGGACGACGTTCGAGACTTCCTCGTACACGTCGAGCCGCACGTAGTCCTCCTGCGAAACCTGCGGAATGATGTCGAGCGTGATACCGACGTTCTGGCGGTCAACAGAATTGAAGATCTGGCCTGACAGCGCCGAAGTTGCGGTAGCCGATCCGACGAACGGCAGGTTCTCGCCAACCACGATCGTCGCCTCTTCATTGTCTGCGGTAAGCAGGGTCGGCGCCGAAAGAACGTTGCTGTGCGTGTCGGTCTGGAGCGCCGTCATCAGCGCTACATCGCACGGCACCTGGGAGTTGGTGCGAGTCGCATTGACGGTACCAGTCGAGCCGCTGGCCGTAGAGCCGGTTACCGAAGCGGCTAAGTTGACCGGGATGCTGCACATGCTGGACGAGGCGAGTCCGATCCCCAGCCCGGTGATGCCGAGCGGATTGGCCAGCGCGGACTGGAGCTGGCCAAAATTGAGCTGACCGACGCCGATCGTGCTGCCGCTGATGTTAGTCGCGGACTGGAAGTTGACCCCGATGTCGCGGGCGCGCTCGGCGCTGACCTCGACGATGATCGCCTGCACGAAGACCTGGATCCGCGGCACGTCGAGTTCTTCTATAACGCGGCGGAGCGTCTGGTAGTCCTGCGGTGAGGCGCTGATGATAAGGGAGTTGCTGGCCGGATCGCCGGTGATGTTGACCGCGTTTTCAAAATCGGGCGATTTGGAGCCGCCGCTGCTGCTCGCGCTGAGCGTTCCCCCGGTGCTGCCGAGGCTGCTGCTGCGGCTTCCCATCGGCGATCCCATCGCCCCGCCGAAGCTCGAGTTGGAACCGGAACCGCCAAACGACGCGCTGGAAGTGCCGAAACTGCCGGAACCACCAAGACCGCCGCCGTAACTGCCCATGCCGCCGATCCCGCCGCCGAAGCCCGCATTGAGCGAACCGCCGCCGAAGCCGCCAGAGCCGCCGCGCCCGAGCGAGTTGCGGCCGGTGGTCGGCGAGAGCGTCGACGGCGCGCCGCCGCCGCCGAGCAGGCCATTGAGCACCTGCACGATCTCGCCCGCCGACGCGTTCTTGAGCCGGTACACATGGATGCGCGAGTTCTCGTTGGGCGGATGAACGTCGAGCTTGACGATCAAATCCTTGATCGTCCGCATCTGCAGCGGTCCGGCCAGCACGATCAGCGAGTTCGTGCGCTCGTCGGGCACTACCTTGAAGCCGCCGCTCGGCCCCTGCGCCGAGGGCGCCACCACGCCGAGGCCGGGCCGCGGAAAGCGCCCGCCGGCGGCCTCCGGACCGGCCTCGCCGTTCATGATCTTTTCGATCTGCCCGGCGAGGTCGTCGGCGAACGCGAGCTGAAGCGGAATGACCTCGATATTCTGGTGCGTGCCCTGAACGTCGAGGCTGCCGATGATCCTGAGCAGGCGGTCGATATTGTAGGCGTTGTCGGTGAGGATCAGCG
>DATJXN010000121.1 GCA_035500095.1 Candidatus Binataceae bacterium | reverse complement strand
TCGAGCGGCGCCAGCTCCAGCTGGCGCCGCTCGACGCGGTCGCGCAGATACACGATCTCCGCGCTCACCTCGCGGCCGGGTGCAAGCTCGGCCGCGGCCAGCGCGTAACATTCCATCTGCACGCGGTAATCTCCGCTTCCGGCGCGCGCATACTTGTAGTCGCTTACGACGATTCGCTCGCCGTCATCGCTCAGCAGATCGATCCGGCCGCGAATGAAGAGCGTCAGCTCGTCGTCCTCGAGGCTCATGAAGAAGGGCGTTTCACGGCTGACGGCGGCGACCGCTTCGGACCGTGTCGCCGCGCGATCTTCGCGGCTCCGCGCGTAGCAAAGAAGGTCGCGTACGAGCGGGCGTTGCGCCGCGGGATCGAGATCGGCCGCCGCGCCATGAACGCCGACGAGGCGCGCGATTTCGGCTTCGAGCTCTGACTCAGGCGTCGCCGGAGCGAGCTGTTCGAGCACCGCATGCGCAACGGTGCCCATCGCGATGGCCTGCCCGTCGCCGTTCGCGTCGAGGGTGGCGCCAGGGCCGCCTTCGGGAAACCCGAGCTCGCGGCGCAGGAAAAACTGACGCGGACATCGCTCGAAGTCTTCGAGCGCGCTCGGACTGACGACCAGTTCGCGCGCGGGCGGCGCGGCGAAGCTGAGCCGCGCGCGCGCTGCGGCCGCCAATTCGGCGGGCGGGGACGATTCAGCGCCCGGTGGTTTCGCGCCGGGCTCGCACGCGAGCGCGTCGGCGCGCCGCAGCACGACTTTCACTCCGTTGGCGTCAACTATCCGATCGCCGGCCGCGGCGCCGACGAAAGCCTCGACCCTGTCGGTCCCCACGGCGGCACGAACATGGTCCACCCAGCTCGATTTCGATTTCTTCGCGCCTTCGCTCAAGATCAGGCGGTCGCGCGCCCGCGTCATCGCGACGTAAAGCAGGCGGGCGCTTTCGGCCTCTTCCTGGTCTCTCACCGCGGTTCGATATTGCGCCGCGAGCGGGTTGGGCAGCGATTCATCGCCGGCGCCGACCGTGTCGCAAACGAGCAGCCCGTGCTCAGCCGTCATCACGATCTGCTCGTTGCTCGTCGGCGTCCGGCGTCCGAGGTCGGCGACGATCACGACGGGGAATTCGAGGCCCTTGGCCTGATGGATCGTCATCAGGCGCACGACGTTGTCATTCTCGCCGGCGATTTGCGCCTGGGGTTCGCGCGGGGCTTCCTCGACCAGGAGGCGCAGATGGCGCACGAAGTCGCCGAGCCCGAGGAAGCGATGGGCTTCGAACTCGCGCGCGATTTCGACGAGCTTGCGCACGTTCGCGGCGCGCTGGGCGCCGCCTTCGAGGCCGAGCAGCACCGCCTCGAAGCAGGTCGATTCGAGCGTGCGGACGATGATCGCCGTCAGCGAGGCGCGCTCGCGCATCTTGCGGAGCGCGATCAGCGTATCCCGCGCGCCGAGCGCCGCCGTCCGTTCGTCGCCGAGCCACGCGAAGTCTTCGCCGGCGTCGTCGAACAATTGCCAAAGACGCCGCGCCTCTCCGGTCGCCGCACGCCGTTCGTCCAGATGCAGCGCGATATCGAGCAGGCATTGATCCGAAAGACCGAAGAGCGGAGAGCGGAGCGCGGTCGCAAGTTCGAGCGGATTTTCCGGATCGTCGATCGTGGCGAGCAGCGCGGCCAGGTCGTTCACTTCCTTGCACTCGTAAAAGCCACGCCCTTTGACCGTGTAGCTCGGCACGCCCGCGCGCCGGAAAGCCTCTTCATAGATAGCGACGTCCATGAACGAACGCAGCAGCAACGCGATTTCGCCGAATTCGACCTTGTGCGCCGCCTCCGCCGCCTTATTCGCTACCATCCGCGCGCAGCGCCGCGCGATCGCATCTGCCTCGACCCGCCGAAGTGCGCGGGTGTCGAGTTCGGGGCCGGTCGGTGTCACGATCAGCTCAACGGCGGGCGCGCCGTCTGCGGACCGGATCGCCCGCAGCCGATGCTCTTCGCTCCATCTGACCCGGTACGGCTTCGCGTCCGCGTCGTCGCCGGGCGCCATCGAACGCGCGCTTACGGCGTTGACGAAATCGACGATTGCCGGGAGCGAGCGGCGGTTCTCGCGCAGCGCGCGTCCAAGGAGCGGCCCGCGCTCGCGGTTGAAGACCGTGACGTCTGCGCCGCGGAAGCGATAGATCGATTGTTTCTCGTCGCCCACGATGAACAGTTCCGGCGCGGCCGAGCCTTCGCTGGTGAGCAGGCGCACGACTTCATCCTGGATCGGATCGGTGTCCTGGTATTCGTCGACCAGCAGGGCGCCGAGCGCGCGCCGGTAGCGCGCGGCGGCTTCGGGATGGCGGCGGAGCAGGCGCGCGGCCAGGATCAGCAGGTCGTCGAAGGTGACGGCGCGCTCGGCGCGCTTGCGTTGTTCGAGTTTGGCCCCGAGATCGCCGATGAGGGCGGCGATCTCAAGCGTTGGCTGCGCCGCGCGCGCGCCGCCGTACGCGTCGAGTATCGCAGGGATGACTCCGGGTTCGTCGTTGCCGCGGATGGCGTAAACCAGCTCCTTGACCTTCTTGCTTTGTGCCGTGGGCAGAACGAGCCGGAGGTCGTCGAATACGGAGCGATCCGCGGGATCGGACTCGGCGCCGAACGCTTCAATCGCGGGTTGCAGCGACGGCCAGGTGTCGCGCAATTCCTGCAGTTTCTTTCCGGTCGCGCCTCCGGCGTCGCGAACCGCGAGCAATTGCCCGACGAGGTCGAACAGCTCCGAGCGCAGCGCGGGAATCCTCGCGCCGTATTCGCGCAGTTTCGCCGCCGTCGCTTCGGCTATTTCGCGAATCCATCGAGGCGATTTGCCGAGGCGGGCGCTCTCGCCGATCGCCTGCAGCACGATCCCGATCGCGCCGTTTCGATTCTTGAATCCGTAGAGGCCGCGCGCGCCCACCAGGCGGATCGCGCCGGGCTCCTGTTTGCGGACCGCGTCGGCGAGCAGCTCGCAGCACCGGCCCTGGAGGAAGGTGACGCTCTGGTATTCGTCGAGCACTTCGAAGCCGGGATCGACGCCGGCCTCGATCGGAAATTCGCGCAGCAGGCGCGCACAAAACGCATGGATGGTCGAGATGCGCGCGAGCCCGAGCGTGCGCCGCGCGCGAACCAGCGCCGCCCGGCGCACGGCGTCGCCTTCGCGCGCGATCCGATCGTCGAGGACGTCGGCGATCCGCCGGCGCATGTCGGCGGTGGCCTTTTCGGTGAAGGTGATGGCTGCGATCCGCTCCGGCGCGAGCGGCTCGCGCCCCGCGATATCGCCGGCCACGAGCGCGACGAAACGCTGCGAGAGGACCTCGGTCTTGCCCGAGCCGGCGCCCGCGCGCACGAGCGCGTTGCCCGCGGCGTAAACCGCGTCGCGCTGCTCCTCGGTGAGTTCGACTCGCGCCAAAATCGAATACTCCGGCGCTAGGCGCCCGGCTCCCCGCCTTTGTAGTAGCGGCAGACCTTGCGATAAGGGCACCAGTCGTCGCAGCGGCGCGGATCGACGTCGAAACGGCCGGCCAGCGCTTCGTCCACCAGCGCGATAATCCGTTCGGCGACCGGAGGCTCGCCCGCCTGCTTTGCTGCCGCACGCAGTTTCGGATCGCTCTCGACCATCGCGCGCGGGACCGGCGCGACTTGCTCTTTGTCTGAACTGCGCAGCACGATATAGCCGGCCTCGAGCTCGGCGTCGCGCGCGAGCCGGCCGCCGAACTCGCCGAGCGCGCCCATCAGGTAAATCGGCAGCTGAAAGTCGGTCCATCCGAACGCCGCGCCGCCAGGATCCAGGATCTTTTTGTAGCGTCCGGCGTCGCGCGAGTTCTTGTAGTCGATTACCCGGATCTTCCTGATCGCGCCGCGGCGCGGATGAAGCTCCAGGCGATCGATGCGGCCTTCGATCCGAAGCGGCGGGCGGCCCGGGGTGCGAAGGTCGTCGAGGATGAAGCTGACCGGATGCTCGGTCCGGATTTCGGCGTCGGGATTTTTCGCGCGGTTGCCGATTTCCGCGTCGATGAACTCTTTCGCCGTCCGGTCGATCGAACGCCATCGCAGATCGAAAAATCCCCGGTCGCGCGCGAGCGCCCGGTACTCCTCGCGCACCGTGTTCATTACTTCGGCCGCCTCCCTCCGCGCGCGCGAGGGATCGGCAAAGTCGATTTGCTCGACCAGGCGGCGCAAGACCTCGTGAATCAGCTCGCCGCCTTCGGGCGCGCTCATTTCGTAGTCCTGCTCCTCGTCCGCGTCGAGCCCAAGCACGCGATGCGCGAAAAACCTGAAGCCGCAGGCCGCAAGCTCGCCGAGCCCGGTCGCGGTCCATCGCCGGGGATCGTCGGGAGCGCCGCTGAGCATCCGCGCCAGACGCGGATCGGGCGCGACGCGTCCGTCCCATCGACCGGCCAACGCTAACTTTGCCGGAAACGCCGCGTAGCGCATTCCCTGCTTGTCCGCGTCCGCGAAATCCTCGCGCGCGGGGAGGGCCAGATATTTTTCGCGCTGCGTTTCGAAATGCGATCGCAGGCCTATCGAATCGAGCGTCGCGCGAGTCTCGATCGTTTCCGCCTCGGCCGAGTTCAGCATCCCGTCGGCCGCAGCGCGGGCGAGAAATTCACCACGCGAAAGACAATCGCCGGCCGCGGGAATCACGCCCGCAACCGTCGGGCGCCTCACCGTCGCCGCACCCTGAGGATGGCCGAGCACGCGCAGCACTTCATCGACGAACGGCGAGCGGACCACCGGATTGCCGCTCGCGTCGGCTGCCGCGTAGCTCAGGACGACGCGCCGCGACGGCATCGAGAGGGCGAGAAAAAACAGCAGGGCGTCTTCGCCGTTGCGGTCGTGGCGCGTGCGCAGAATAGCGCCGGCGCGGCTCGGCGCCTCCGGGCCGAAATGCCGCCGGAGCGCCTCGCCGAGCGGCCGATTGAGCGCGAGCTTCACTTCGTCGGGGAGCAGCGGATCGTCGGGATGGTAGTGCGGGAAGGCGCCGTCATTGAGCCCGATCACGAAGACTAGGTCGAAGTCGAGCCCGCGCGCCTCGAGCACCGGCAGCGCGGCTACGGCGCCCGCCGCCTCGCTGTCGGCGGGCGCCGCGGCGCAATCGAACGCCGCCTCGACCATCGCAGCGAACTCCATCGGATCGACGACGCGCCCGCCGCCGCCGGCCGCCGCCCATCGCGCGAGCCCCGCCATCGCCGCGCGCACCGAGCCCCACGCCCGCACGGCATCGTCGTCCGCGCCGATCTCGCCGTCCCCGCCCGCGGGGTCGAAGCGCATGGCCTCGAGCGCATGCTCGAGGCGAGCCAGATGCTCGCTGAGCGTTGCGGACTCGCCGAGCGGCGCAAGCGAGGCGAGCATCCGCGCGAAACGCTCGCGCGCCGGTTCGAGACCGGCGATGCGCCGGTCGAGTTTCTCGCGCTCCGTGACCTGCGCCGCCGCGCGCTTTTCGAGCGCGCGGCGGCGCAGGTCGGCGAGATGGCGGTCGAAACGATCCAGCAGCGGCTGCGCTCCGCTGTCGACATAGCCGATCTGGTCGAGCGCGCGCGCCAGGCCGGGCGTAATCGCCAGCAGATGGGGCGAACGGCAGAGCGCGCCGAGCGACTCGCGTGTGAAGCGCTCGCGCGGCGCGCGCAAAATCTCGGCCACCAGCCGCGCCGGCGCGCTCGCGCGCAGCGCCGGCGGCTGGCCGATCGTGAGCGGAATACGATAGCGGCGGAACACGTCGCGCAGATGTTCGGCATAGGGCGCGAGGTCGCGCGCGACGACCGCGATCCGCTCCGGCGCAATCGGCGGCGCCGACTCCATCGCGCGTCGGATCGCGCGGCCGACCTCTTCGATCTCGCCAAGCGGCGTCGGCGCTTCCACCACTTCGAGCGTCCCGTCGGCGGGCGGCGCGGCGTCGGCGGTCTCGACGAACAGCCGCTCGAGCACGAAGCCGAGGCGCCCGGAGCGTCCGCCGCGGCGCACGAAGCCGGGCAGCACTTTGTCCGCGATCGATTCTTCGGCAACGAAACGGTTCCAGGTCAGCTCGGCGAAGCGCCCGCCGCGCGCTGGATGATCGGCGGCCTGGATGGTGAGCGTCGCGTCGCCGACGATCCGGATGAGCGCGGTGACGATCATGAACTGGAGCAGGCTGAAGTCGTAGATCTCGGCGACCTGCAGTTGCTCGACGCCGTCGAGCAGCGCCGGACGCGCGCCGCGCTTCTCGAGCGCGAGCAAGTGTCTGAGCACGATTCGTTCGCGGTCGTGACGATCGCAAAGGCCGCGCGCGGCGAGCAGGCGCTCGTAGCGCTCGAAGGCCGCCGCGAGCGCGCCGATACGGCTGCGGGCGGCGCCGGCTTGCGCAGGGAGCGCGGCGGCCGCGGCGCGCAGGTCGGACAGCCCGAGCGCCGCGCTCTTGAACTGGCGGATGAGGCCGAGGACGTGATCGGCACGGCCCAGCGCGGCGCGCGAATCTCCCATCGCCTCATCGGCGGCGAGCAGTTCCTGCAACTCGTCGAGCATCGTGCCGCGCGGGCCGAATTCGCGCCACAGCCGATCGATCAGCTGCGGAAAGGTCATGATCGGATAGTCGAGCAGGGTGCGGCCGCGGCTATGGCGCTTCAACCAGTCCTCGACTTTGCGCGCGGTCGGGTAGAGCGCAATTAGCTTGTTCACGAGGTCATGCCTTCCGCGGTGCAGCCGGAGTATCTCAAAAAATATACTCCGCGGCGCGCCAACCGCTGTCCGGATGGCTCCCTGTGCGCGAATGGTTTGTGAACAGGGGGGCGCGCGCTCAGGGCGTGACGGCGAGCCGCTCCAGCGCTATTGGTTCGCCCGGGACGCATCCGATCCGCACGACCCATCCGGCGTTGTCGCTCGCGTAGAGCGGCGCCGGCGTGCCGCAGTAAGCGGCGCGCGTCGCGCCCTGCGAGACGTCGCCGAAGACGTGGATATGGCCAAGCGCGACGTAGTCGTAGGCGCTCGCTTCGATCTCCGCCGGAGTGATCGGCGAGGAGCGAAATCCGTCGGCCTCCTCGGTGAAGAAGCCGTGCGCCAGCGCGATATTCCATCGTCCCGGCGCCGGCGCGGGCATCCCGCCCAGCGGCCGGTAATCCGGCGTATGCTCGACCAGCGCGCGGCCCCAGATACGCGTCTCGAGCTCGGGAAAGTCGAGCAGCGAGCCCTCGGGCTCGAGGATCAGATGAAGATTGCGCGGCAGCAGCTCGCGGCCGAGGTTGGCGTAGAGCGAGCGCTCGTCGTGCGCGTCATGATTGCCGGGTATCATCACCACCGGCATCGCGGCGCGCGCGATCTCGCCGAGCGCGAAGCCGAGCGCACCCTCGCTGATGCGGCTGGAATCGAAGAGATCGCCGACGATCAGCATCAAATCGGCGCTCCGCTCGTTGGCGATGTCGATAACGCCACTGAACGACCGCCGCACCCGCTCGCGCAGGGCGTCGCCACTCGGGCCGCTGCCGAAACTGTCGGTCTCGAGATGGACGTCCGAGGTATGGATGATGCTGAGCGGTCGCAGCGGTCTGGGGGCCAAGCCTTTTCTCCTGCCGGTAGGCGCACGATTCGGGTCGCCCCGGCAAAAAGGGCCAACTTGAAGGGCCCGTCTGTGCAATACTAGACTTCGCAAGGCGACTATTTCAACTTTCGCAGCCTGATTCATCACTCAGCTGCGAAGGGAGTCGCGAAGGGGGAGGAAAAAAGCACCGTGATCGTCGTAATGAAAGCCAGCGCGACCGAGGCGGAGATTCAGGCCGTCGTCGGGATGGTCGAGAAGCTCGACTACAGCGCTCACATCATCCGCGGCGTCGAGCGCACGGTCGTCGCGTGCGTCGGTGAGGAGCGCGGCGAACAGCATCAACTCGGCCATCTCGAAGCCGTCGCGGGCGTCGATCGCGTGATGCCCGTGTTGCGCAGTTTCAAGCTCGCCGCGCGCGAGGTTCGTCCCGAGGGCTCACGCGTCAACGTGGGCGGGGTCGAAATCGGCGGCCGGCGTATCGCGGTGATCGCCGGGCCGTGCGCGGTTGAGAGCGAAGCGCAGGTCGAGGCGGCGGCTGCTGCGGTCAAGGCGGCGGGCGCGACGCTGCTGCGCGGCGGCGCATTCAAGCCGCGCACTTCTCCCTACTCGTTCCAGGGGATGGAGGACGTGGGGCTGAGACTGCTCGAAAACGCGGGGCGGCACGTGGGATTGCCGGTCGTTACCGAAATCATGGACCCGCACGATATCGAGCTGGTCGCCGAACACGCCGACATGCTGCAGGTGGGCGCGCGCAACGCGCAGAATTTTTCGCTCCTGCGGCGCCTCGGCAAGATCAAAAAACCCGTGCTGCTCAAGCGCGGGATGTCCACGCGGCTGGAAGAATTCCTGATGGCCGCGGAATATATCCTCTCCGCGGGAAATCCCGACGTCGTACTGTGCGAGCGCGGCATCCGGACCTTCGAGACCGCCACGCGCAACACACTCGACCTGACCGCCGTGCCGCTGCTCAAGCAATGGACGCACCTGCCGGTGGTCGTCGATCCCAGCCACGGCACCGGCATCTGGTCGCTGGTGATGCCGATGGCGCTGGCGGGGGTCGCGGCGGGCGCCGACGGCCTGTTGATCGAAGTCCATCCCAACCCTGAGACCGCACTCAGCGACGGTCCGCAGCAGTTGCGGCCCGATCGCTTTGCCGAATTGATGACCGCGCTCAAGGCCGTGGCCGAAGCGGTCGGCCGCACGCTGTGAGGCGCGATCGCCGCGTCCGCGCCTGTCGCGAGCACCGATACGCGGCGCATGATAAGCTCGCCCCAAAGCCATGAATAGCGCACATCGTCGCCGGTGAGCCGTTCAAGAACAAAGCCGCGTGCGCTCAAGCCCGGCGACACGATTGGAGTCGTCGCGCCCGCTTCCGCAATCGATCGCGGACATCTCGAGCGCGGCGTCGCAGCGCTCGAGCGCCTCGGGTTTCGGGTCAAGGTGTCAAGCCACGCGCTCGACCGCGCTGCGATCGTGGCCGGCCCCGATGAAGTTCGCGCGCGCGAATTGCAAGCCTTCTTTGCCGATCCTGCAGTCGATGCGATCTTCGCCGCGCGCGGCGGCTACGGCGCCGGACGGATCCTGCCGTTGCTCGACTTTGCGGCGATCGCGCGCACGCCGAAGATTTTCATGGGCTTTTCCGACGCGACCTTTATCCTTAACGCACTGGTGGGGCGGGCCGGGATGGTATGCTTTCACGGACCGATGGTCGCGATGGATTTCGCGCGCGGGGTTGGCGAGGCAGCGCTCGACCATCTGCGCCGCCTGCTTGAGGGCGAAACCGCGAGCTTCGAGTTGCCCGCGCGAACGGCGCTCAGAGCCGGCGTCGCCGAGGGCGAAGTCGTCGGCGGATGCCTTTCGATGGTGGCCGCGGCGATCGGTACTCCGTACATGCCGCCGCTCGACGGCGCGATACTTTTTTTGGAGGATACCGGCGAGAAAGCGTATAGAATCGACCGGATGCTGGTCCAGCTCGGACAGGCCGGCGTCCTCGCGCGGGTCGCCGCGGTGGTTTTCGGCGCATTGCGTCCGCCGGAGGGCAGCGAGGCGGAGCGCCGCCTGATCGATGAATGCGTTGCCGAACAATCGGCGCGTCTCGATTGCCCGGTGCTCGCGGGAATCGAGGCGGGCCATGGCAGCGCGAACTTCACGATTCCCTTCGGCGTGCGCGCGCGAGTCGACGCGGCGGCGCGGCGGCTCAGTTTCCTCGAGCCTGCCGTGGCGGATAGGGGAGATCGGTTTGGGATGGCGTGAGGTCGAGCAGGCGTTTGCCGACGCGGTCGAGCGTGGAGTGATCCCCGGCGCTACCCTGATCGTGCGCCGCGGTGCGGACGTCGTTTTCGAGGGCGCCTTCGGCCATCGCGCGCTCGTGCCCGAGCGTTCGCCGATGAAGATGGAAACCGTATTCGATCTCTCGTCGTTGACCAAGCCGCTCGCGACGACGGTGGCCGTGATGATGCTGGTGCGCGAGAACAAGCTGCGCCTGAACGACCGCGTGACGCGCTTTTTTCACAACTTCGGCGTCCACGACAAGAGCCACGTCACCTTTCGCCATGTACTGGCGCATTGCTCTGGGCTTGCCGCGTGGCGACCGTTTTTTCAGCAGGTGGCGCAGATCGAGAAGAACGGCAAGGTCAATTTCATGGCCAGCCACGGCGCCAAGGAATGGGTCTACGAGGAAATTCATCGCGAGAAGCCCGAAGCGCCGCCCGCCACCAGGACGATTTACTCCGACCTCAACTTCATGCTGCTCGGCGAGGCGGTCGAGCGCGTCGCCGGGACGCCGCTCAACCGCTTCTGCCGCGAACGCATCTTCCGCCCCCTCGGCATCCGCGCGACGGATTTCATCGATATTTCGCTGGTGCGCTCGCGCCGGCTCGAGCCGGTACCCGAGATGTTCGCCCCGACGTCGTTCTGCGCCTTCCGCAAACGGCTCCTGGTCGGCGAAGTGGATGATGAAAACGCGTATGCGATGGGCGGCGTGGCGGGACATGCGGGTCTGTTCGCGCCGGTGCGCGACGTCGATCGGATCGTCCAGGAGTTGCTCGCCTGCTATGGCGGACGCTCCGATTGGCTGCCGCAGAAGATCGTGCGCGAGTTCTGGACCCGCGACACCACGGTCAACGGTTCGACCTGGGCGCTCGGATGGGACACGCCGTCGCCGCAGTATTCGAGTTCGGGGCGGCATTTCTCGCCGGCCGCCGTCGGCCATCTCGGCTTTACCGGCACCTCGATCTGGATCGAGCCCGAGCGCGCGATCTCGGTCTCGCTGCTGACCAACCGGGTGCATCCGCGGCGCGACAACCAGGCGATTCGCGACTTCCGTCCGCGAATCCACGATCTCATCATGGAAGCGATAGATGCCGGGAAGTAGCACGAACGCCGGACCGGCGTGGCCCGCGAGTAATGTTCTCGTTCGATGAGTAAGGCCGAAACAGAGAGCGCGCCGTCCGCGGCGGCGCAAGCGCGCGCGCCGATGACCGACCCGGTGTGCGGGATGAAGGTGGATCCCGCAACGGCGCGCCATTCGCACGTTCACGAGGCTGCAACTTATTACTTCTGCTGCGACGGCTGCCGCACCAAATTCGCCACCGAGCCGGCGAAGTATCTCGCCGCCGCGGCGGCGCCAGCGCGCGCGCCGATGCCCGCGGCCGCGCCCGGCGCAAGGGGCTCCTACACCTGCCCGATGGATCCCGAGGTGCGCGCCGATGCTCCCGGTCCGTGCCCTATATGCGGGATGGCGCTCGAGGCGCCGCTTTCGGCGGCAACGCCCGGCGCGCTCGAGTACGTTTGCCCGATGCATCCTGAGGTCGTCCAGGATCATCCAGGGAGTTGTCCGAAGTGCGGGATGGCCCTGGAGCCGCGGACGGTCACCGCGGAAGAACCGCCCAATCCCGAACTTGCCGACATGACGCGGCGCTTGTGGGTGAGCGCGGCGCTCGCGCTGCCCTTGCTGGCGCTCTCGATGTCGGATCTGCTACCGGCCTACCCGCTGAGGGCCGCGTTTGACCGGTCGCTTACCTATCTTCAGCTGTTGCTCGCGACCCCGGTGGTGCTGTGGGGCGCGTGGCCGTTCTTCGAGCGCGGATGGCGCTCGCTCGTCAGTCGCCATCTCAACATGTTCACGCTGATCTCGCTCGGTGTTGGGATCGCCTACGTCTATAGCGTCCTCGCCGCGCTTTTTCCCGGCCTGCTTCCGCCTACGGCGGCGGATGCGTCAGGGATGGTGCCCGTCTATTTCGAATCCGCCGCGGTAATCACCACGCTGGTGCTGCTTGGCCAGGTGCTCGAACTCCGCGCGCGCGGCCGCACCGCGGGCGCGATCCGCGCGCTGCTTGGGCTGGCGCCGAAGACCGCGCGTCGCGTGGGCGAGGGCGGCGTCGAGGAGGACGTCGCGCTGGCAAGGGTCGCCGTAGGCGATCTTCTCCGTGTGCGCCCGGGCGAGCGCGTACCGACCGACGGCGCGGTGGTCGAGGGCGGGGGCGCGGTTGACGAATCGATGCTCACCGGCGAGCCGTTCGCGGTGAGCAAGCACCCGGGCGATCGCGTTACGGGCGCCACGGTCAACACAAGCGGCAGTTTCGTGATGCGCGCCGAACGCATCGGCGCCGACACGCTGCTCGCGCAGATCGTGCGGATGGTCGCCGACGCGCAGCGCAGCCGCGCGCCGATCCAGCGTCTGGCCGACGCGGTCGCGAGCTATTTCGTTCCCGCCGTGGTGATTTGCGCGGCGCTCGCCTTCATCGTATGGCTTGCCGCCGGGCCGGCGCCCGCGCTCGCGCACGCGATCGTCGCCGCGGTCGCCGTGCTGATCATCGCGTGCCCCTGCGCGCTGGGACTGGCGACGCCGATGTCGATCATGATCGCGACCGGACGCGGCGCCGGCGCGGGCGTGCTGGTGCGCGACGCCGAGGCGCTGGAGCGCCTTGAGAAGGTCGATACGCTGGTCATCGACAAGACCGGCACGTTGACGGCCGGCAAGCCGGCGCTTACCGCCGCCGCCGCCGCACTTCCGCAGTTCGACGAGTGCGAAATGCTGCGGCTCGCCGCGTCGGTCGAGCGCCTGAGCGAGCATCCGATCGCCGCGGCGATCGTCGCGGGCGCGGCGGCGCGCTCGCTCAAATTCGCGGACGCCTCCGAATTTCGCTCGCTTGCCGGCAAGGGCGTGAGCGCCCGCGTCGACGGCCGCAAGCTGATCATCGGCAATGCCGCGCTGCTTGCGGAGAACGGAATCGATCCCGGCGAGCTTGCGCCGCGCGCCGAGGAAATGCGCCGCGATGGCGTCACCGTGATGTTCGTCGCGATTGATGGCCGCGCGGCCGGACTGCTCGGCGTTGCCGATCCCGTTAAAGATAGCGCCGCCGCCGCGCTCGGCGCGCTGCGTGCCGCGGGCGTGCGAATCGTGATGCTGACCGGCGACAGCCGCCTCACCGCCGAGGCCGTCGCGCGCCGCCTCGGGATCGACGAAGTTCACGCCGAAGTGCTGCCCCAGCGCAAGGCCGAGGTCGTGCGCGAGATTAAGCAAAAAGGGGGCGTGGTCGCGATGGCCGGCGACGGGATCAACGACGCGCCGGCGCTGGCGGCGGCCGACGTAGGAATTGCTATGGGCACTGGCACCGACGTCGCGATGGAGAGCGCGGGCGTGACGCTGGTGCGCGGCGATCTGCGCGGGATTGTGCGCGCGGTGCATCTCAGCCGCGCGACCATGAGCAACATTCGCCAGAACCTCTTCTTCGCTTTCGTTTACAACACGATCGGAATCCCGATCGCGGCCGGCGTGCTTTATCCCTGGTTCGGGCTGATGCTCAATCCGATGATCGCGAGCGCCGCGATGAGCCTGAGCTCGGTCTCGGTCATCACCAACGCGCTGCGCCTGCGAGCGCTCAGGCTCTAACGGCGATGTCTGACGCAACCTCCGCCGAGTCGGCGGCTCGGATCGCGCGGGTGCCGCGCGAGGTCCGCCATGTCCATCTAATCGGCGTCGCCGGCACCGCGATGGCGGCGCTGGCCGGGATGCTGGCCGAGCGCGGCCTCCGCGTCACCGGCTCCGACAACCAGCTCTACGAGCCGACGGCGTCGCTGCTGAAGCGGATGCGCGTCGAGGTGCGAGCCGGCTTCGGCCCGCACAACCTTGCGCCGCCGCCGGATCTGGTCGTGGTCGGCAACGTAATCCCGCGCGCCAATCCGGAAGCGCAGGCCCTGCTCAATAGCGTCATTCCGTATCTTTCGATGCCCGAGGCGCTATGGCATTTCTTTCTGAGCGCCAGACGCGTGCTGATGGTCGCCGGGACGCACGGCAAGACAACTTCGACCGCGATTATGGCGCACGTGCTCAACTCGGCCGGCCGCGATCCCTCGATGCTGGTCGGCGGCGTGGCGCGGGACTTCGCCTCCAACTACCGGCTCGGCGCGGGCGGCGACTTCGTGATCGAAGGCGACGAGTACGACACCGCGTTTTTCGATAAGGGGCCGAAATTTCTCCACTACCGGCCGCGCGGCACGATCCTGACCGCGGTCGAGTTCGACCACGCCGACATCTACCGCGACCTCGAGCACGTGAAGTCCTCGTTCCGCGCGCTGGCGGCGCAGATGGCGCCCGAGGGCGTGCTCGTGGTCTCGGCCGATTCGAGCGCCGCGCTGGAGGTGACCGAGGGTTCGCGCGCGCGGCGGATCACGTTCGGCCTTGATGCGGGCGAGTTTCGCGCCGCGGCGATAACCGTCGACGCGGGCGGCGCGCGCTTTTCGATCGAGCGCGGCGGCGGCGCTGTGGCCGAAGGACTGCGGCTCCCGATCGGCGGCCGGATGAACGTGGCCAACGCGCTCGGCGTGGCGGTGCTGCTCGGCGAGTTCGGCCTCGGTGCGGGCGAGATCGCGCGCGGGCTCGAATCGTTTCGCGGCGTGGTGCGCCGCCAGGATTTGCTCGGCGAGGCGCGCGGCGTCGCCGTGGTCGACGACTTCGCGCATCATCCGACCGCGATCCGCGCGACCCTCGCGGCGATCGCCGAGCGCTTCGCCGGCCGGCGCATCCTGGCCGCCTTCGAGCCGCGCTCCAACACCGCCCGGCGCAACGTCTTCCAGGCCGAGTTCGCCGCCGCCTTCGATCGCGCCGCGCGCGTCTACCTGGCGCCGGTCTATTTCAAAGACAACGATCCGATTCCCGAGGGCGGGCGCCTCTCGGTCGAAGAACTCGCGGCCGCGATCGGACGCCGCGGACCGGCCGCATTCGCCTGCGCCTCGACCGACGACATCCTAGCGCGGATACTCGCCGACGCGTACGCCGGCGACGTCGCGCTCATCATGTCCAACGGACCGTTCGACAATCTGAAAGAGCGGCTGCTGTCCGCGCTCAAGACATCAGAGTAGCGCGCGCCCGCAGCAGATGGTTCCTTCGGTTGCCCAGTCACGTGAAATTATTCCCGCCGCCAATGCTGAGGGAGGGTGAGGATGGGCTCCAAGGCGGTTCTGAATCTCTATGAGAACCGCCTTCTTCCCTGCAAGCGGCGCGATTTTCGAGGCGAGCCCGGAGCTGCGCCGCTAGGCGACCTTGCGTATCGGCGCAGGCTTCTCCGGATTCTCGGCCGCCGTCGCGGGCGTGTGATGCGCGATCTCGAGGCGCAACCCGCCGACCACGCGCGCGGCGAAGTTGTAAAGCCCGCATGCCAGGCCGGCCAGGAAGTAGATCGCTACCGCATAGAAGAACGGCACGAAGAGCAGCACCGCGAAATGCTTGGGCGGCAGATGGACCGAGAAGGCCCAGGCCGCGCCCGCCAGCGGCCAGGTTGCGGCCATAACTGCGACGAGCCCCATCAGCGCGGCGATCTTGGCGGCCTGTTTCGAGTCGATTGATGTGATGTGCATTGTCTCTCTTGCTCCCCGAGTTTCGCGCTACCCCTTGCGAGATTCGGCTATGGCGGGCCGCGCTGATGCGCGTCAGTTTACAGTTCGCCACGGATGAAACAAGAACTTAAAGCATCTTAAAGATAATATAAATATGTCATTGTGAGACATAAGCTATCTCGAGATCTCTCGCAGAATCTCGTCGAGGTCGGTCTCGGCCAGCGAATTGCGCACTATTTGCGCCCGCTTAAGATCTTCGGGACGAGCGCTATGACACAGCGCCAGAACTTTCATCCCGGCTCGCCGCCCCGCCTCGACCCCCGCTATCGTGTCTTCGATAACCAAGCATTCGGCGGGCTCCAGCGGCGGACGCAGACGCAGAAGGAAGCCGAGCCGGCCCATCGCCTTCACGAAACCCTCGGGTGCGGGTTTACCGTGCTCGACGTCTTCGGCCGCGATAACGTCGGCGAAAAGCTCGCGCACGCCGGCGCGCTTCAGGATCAGTTCCGCTTCGACGCGCAGCGTGCCGGTCGCAACAATCAGCGGAAAGCGCTCGGCGCATCGCCGCACGAACTCGGCGGCGCCGGGAAACGTGACGTCGCGATCGGCGATCGCCGCCTGATAGATGGCGGCCTTGCGCCCGATGAGCGCGGCGAGCGTCTCTTCGCCCGCCGCGCGGCCGTTTTCGCTGAGCACTGCGCTGAAGCAGTCGCGGTCGTCGAAGCCGATGAGCCGGCTGTAGTAGACGCCGCGGTCGAGTTCGATTCCTTCGCCGTGGAGCACGCGGGCGAAGGCTTCGAAGTGGAGAGGTTCAGTGTCGGCGAGCGTGCCGTCGAGGTCGAAGATTATGGCGCGAATCATCGGATGAGCTTTTTACCGCAGAAAGTTTTCACGCCGATTATCCTACCGAAATAAGGTAAGCGGCGAGCGCGAGTCCCAGCGCGGACAGGCCCAAAGCAACCGCGATCGCGGTGCCGGAGGGCCGCGAGATCGCTGCGCCGCTGTTCAGCCTTGCGATCAGCCTGACATGGCCGATCGTGGAGGCGATGTTGACCGCTACGCCGGTCAGTATAAGGGCGGTTCCGATCAACTGCGAGATGCCGTTGGACTCGAACTTGCGCATGTCCGTAGTCCGCGCAAGAACAAGCCAAAGCGCGCGACAACGAAGCCGAAGCCCATCAGGGCAAGCCCGGTCCGAATCCAGGCAAGAAACGTACGTTCCGCGGCCAGATAGTCACTGGGAGCGGCCTTGCGATTTTCCGTCATGACGCTCGCTTTCTTCAACGCCATGGCGATAAGGGTTCACCGGCGATTGATCGGGATCGTCTCCGCCGTGGCTGGTGCTGAATGCGAAGCGCATTATTAAAGGAACGTTGCCGCGGGCGCTATTTCAGCAGCGCGACGATCTCGCGTTGCGCGGGCGCCGCGCTTACTTCGGCGCGGCCGTTCTCGATCGTCATGTCGAGCTCGCTGCGCACGCCGAAGCGTCCGGGCAGATAGATTCCCGGCTCGACGGAAAAACACGTCCGATCGATAAGCGCGCGATGGTCGTGCGTCTCGAGCGAGTCCAGGTTGGCGCCGGTGCCGTGGACTTCGCGGCCGATCGAATGGCCGGTGCGATGAACGAACTGCTCGGCGAAGCCGGCGCGCTCGACGACGCCGCGCGCGACGCGGTCCGCCTCCTCGCCGCGCACCGGCTCGCCGCCCGCGACGCGGGCGCCGATGAAATCGACCGCCGCGTCGCGCGCCGCGGCCACGATCGCGAAGACGCGCGCGCATTCCTCGGGCACCCGCTCGCCCGCGTACGCCATCCAGGTCAGATCGGCGTAGATCGCGTCGGCCTGCGGCTCTTTGGCCCACAGATCGAGCAGCACCAGGTCGCCGCGCCGGATCGGCGTATCGGCAGTGGGCGAAGGCTCGAAGTGCGGGCGCGCAGCGTTGGCGTTGACCGCGACGATCGGCGGGTCCTCGGCTATCAGGCGCTGAGCGGCGAAGCGCGAGAGCACGAATTGCTGAGCCGAGTATTCGCTGACCGGCGCGTTGGATTCGATCGCGCGCGCGATCTCGGCGAAGGTCTCGTCGACCACGCGGCGCACGATCGCGGCGGCGCGCCGATGGCTTTCAAGCTGCGCGGGTTCCAGTTGGGCCTCGAAGCGCTGAATCAAATCGGCGGCCGACACGACCTCGACGCCGAGCGCGCGGATCATCTCCACCGTCCCCGCATCGACGCGCGCGACGTAGGGAATCGCGCCGCGCGGCGAGTAGTTCATCGCGATCCGCTGCGCGCGGGAAAGAAAATCGCCGAGCGCCGCGAGCATCCCGTCCGCCGAGCGATAGACGGTCGTCTCGATTCCAAGCTCTGAGAGCCGTTCGGCCTCGACCGCCGAGACCAGCGCGCGGGCCGGCCCGCGCGCCGGCACATAGCAGAACCATCGCCGCGTGCTTATTCCCGCGCTCGAAAGTCCGAGAATCCGGTAGGCCAGCGGGTCGCTCAGGCGGAAGTCGTAAAAGAGCCATCCGTCGAGCCCGGCGTCGCCGAGCGCGCGCGCGATTTCCTCGAGCCGCTGCCGCCGCATCGCGGTCCGGCCCGCCATCCTAGGCCGGATGCTGGCGCCCGGGGCCGGGCGGCGCCGGTTTGAAGCGCTCGCCCCAGACGTGGACCCGCGTCGGATCGATCCGGACGACCGGGTTGTTCTCGATGCTCAGCGCCATCGCGCGGTACTGCGGATACTTGTCGCGCAGGCTGCGCAGCGCGAGCAGGTATTCCTCGCGATCGTCGACCACCACGGCGAGTCCGCGCACCAGTACGTAAGCGAGGTTGGACCAGTGCTCTTCGTAATGGTCGACGACCAGCGCGACGTTGGGATTGGCCGTGATATTGCGCATCCGGGTGATCGCCAGCGCGCGCGCGCGTTTGGGTTTCTCGTCGATCGCGAAATAAAAGCGCGTGCCGTCGAACCAGAAGCAGAGCGGCACGTTGTGCGGCACGCCGGCTTTGTCGGCGGTCGCAAGATGCCCGATCCGCTCGAGCGCGAGAAAGTCGCGCACCACGGGCAGCATCAGCAAGGAGATCGAATCCGTCGCCATCAGCGTTCCTCCCCGAACAGGAAGAGCGAAGCGGCCAGGATGGTGAACGTCATGTTGGGAATCCATGCGGCGAGCCATGGCGCCAGCAGGCCGGTGCGGCCGAGCGACGAGGTCAGACCGAACATCAGCCAGTAGCCGAAGCCGATCGCGATCGCGAGGGTGAAGCTGCGCCCGATGCTCAGGCTGCGCGGCAGCGGGTCGAGGCTCAGCGCCAGCCCGAGCGCTGCCATGATCACGCACGCAAGCGGCATCGCGTACTTCAGATCGCGGTCGACGAAATAACCTCCCGGGTCGAGCCCTTTGTGCCGCAGGTTGTGGATATACGAATCGAGCTGCCAGAGACTGAACTCGTCGGGATCCATCCGCAACAGGCTGAAGTCGGCCGGGTTGACGTCGATCCGGAACGGGCCGGGAGCCGTCGCCTCGACCTGGCCGCCGGGCGCGAGCCGGATCGCGGTCAATTCGGCCGGCCGCCAGTTTCTGCCGGTCCATGCGGCCGACGGCGCGTGCTCGACCTGCGTAAGCCGGTAATCGCGGCCGACGCGGTAGAGTGTGACGCCGTGGAGCATCTTCTGATGGCCGTCGTAGTCGTCGGCGCTCATGAAGCCGTCGCTGACGCGCACCCAGATGCGGCGGTTGAAAAAGATGCCGTAGATTTTGCGCCGCTGCAGCTCCACCTGGTAAAGATGCTTCGCCTCACGCGTTGCGACCGGCACGATCGTCTCGCTGATCCCAAAGTCGGCGATCGAAACCAGCGCCGCCAGCAGCAGCACCGGCACCGCCATCTCGAGCCGGCTGATCCCGAGCTGCTGGCAGGCGAGAACCTCGCCGGTGCGGTTCAGCAGGGCAAAGCCGAGCAGCACGCCGGCCAGCGAAGCGACCGGGAGCAGCTGCGAAATGATGAGCGGCAGTTTCAGCGCGAAGTATTCGAGGCCGAGCAGGCCGAAGCCGCCGTAGCGCATCAGGTCGTCGAAGCGGTCGAAGATGTCGCCCAGCAGGTAGGCCGCAGTGAAGGCCGCGAGGCAAACGAAGAAGGGGCCGAGAAAATGGCCGCCGAGAAAGCGGTCGAGCGTGGGCGAGAGCCGCGGGCGCAGTTTCATGCGGCCTCCTTGTGGCCGAAGCGCTCGATGAGATCCCAGATGAGGTCGCCCGGGCCGCGGCCCTGGTCGGAGCGGTCGGTCGCGCTGCGGTAGAACATCCATACCGCGAGCGCCAAAAACACCACGTCCGGAATCGCCATCGCGGCGAACGCGTTCAGTATCCCGCGCTCGGCCAGCGTCCGCCCCAGCCGCATCAGCATGTAGTAAAGGAAGAACAGCGAAATCGCGACGCCGAAACGTTCCGACTGGCCCCCGCGCGCCGGCTTCATCCCGAGCGGCACGCCGAGCAACGCGAACAGCAGCGTCGCCAGCGGCACCGTGAACTTGCCCGCCATCTCGGCCTCGGCCAGATGGTCGGGCTTCCCTGCCGCGCGCGCGCCGGCGATCACGCCGCGCAACTCCCTGTAGGTCATCTGCTCGGGCTCGCGGGTGTCCTCGGCCAGTCCGCCCTGAGGTTCGACGTTGAGGTCGTAGATGCGAAAGCTCGTGATGTGACTCTGATGGGTTGACGGGTCGACGCCGAAAACCGATCCGTCGAACAGGCGCAGCGTGATGTTCTGGTTGTTCTCGTCGGGCACGACGATGCCGTGCTGCGCGATGATCGTATTCTGCTGGTCGGTATTGCGCGCATCCGAGATCAGCACGCCCTGCAGCGAGCCATTGTCGTTGGAGATGTGGTCGACGTAGAGCACCAGGCCGGGGAAGCTGCTATCGAAGATTTTCTCCTTAAGCCCGGCGGTCGAGCGCGTCCGGGTGAGCCGGTAGAGTTCGCTCTGCAGGTTGGTATTGGCCCACGGGCGGACGGAAAACGCAAACCAGCTCGCCATCGCGTACACCACCAGCGACACCGCGATCACCGGGATCGCGAGCCGGTAGAGGCTGATGCCGCAGGCGCGCGCCGCGATGAGCTCGCGGTCGCCCGACATCCGTCCGAAGCCGAGCAACACTCCGAGCAACACGGCCATCGGAAACGTGAGCTCGAGAAAGGCCGGCATGATGTACCCGATAAGGCTCATCACCTGGCCCAGTCCGACGCCGTGATTAACCACCATCTCGGTGAGCTTGAGCAGCTTGCCGGTGACCAGAGCGAAGGTCAGCAGACCGACGCCCATCACGAACGGTCCGATGACCTCGGTGGCGATGTAGCGGTCGATGGTTCGCGGCTTGAGCATCGCGGAGCACTCGCGGCGCGCCCGCGGCGCGCGGCTGAGTCCTGGTACGCGGATAAGTTTAGACTGATACGGCACCGGATCAAAGAAAGCGGCGGCGGGCGCAGCGGCGTGTCGTGGCGGTAGCCCGGCGGCGATGCGTGGCGCGTCGGCTCGCGCGTCGCCCCTGTCGCGGCGTGCGCGAGCCGACTATGATCGAGCCGCGATGAAGCATCGACGCCCCAATCGGCCGGGCGGCCCGCGGGCGCATCATGACATCGCCAGGGGCGGGCCGCCGCCCAAGGCGGCGGCGCGCCCCTGGCGGCGCCACCCGCCCGGCGCATCTGCGCCGGAGCGCGGGACGCCCGCTGTTGCGAAATCCTGCGGTCCGGCACAGGGCACGTCCGCACGCGACTTTTCGACACATGGCAGTTCCGGGCGCGAGACGTCGGGACGCGACCTGGTCTTCGGCGCGGAGCCCGTACGCGAGCTGGTCGCGGCGGCGCCCGGTGCCGTGCGCACGCTCTACGTGCGCGGCGACCTCGCGGCGCGCTTTGCCGAGGACATCGAGCGCGTGCGCGCGGCGGGTGGGCAGGTCGTCGCGGCAGAGGCGGCGGCGCTTGCGCGGATGGCCGGCGCCGAGGCGCGACATCAGGGCGTGGTCGCCCTGATTCGCGAGTACGACTATGCGGCATTCGAGGACGTGGTCGCGGAGGCGCCCGACCCGCTGCTCCTTATCGACGGGGTGACGGATCCGCGCAACGTCGGCGCGCTTTTGCGCTCGGCCGAGGGCGCCGGAGTCGCGAGCGTAGTGCTGGCACGCGACCGTACGGCCGCGATTACGCCGGCGGCGATAAAATCGTCAGCGGGCGCGTGGGTTCATCTTAAGATCGCGCGATGCGGCAACGTGGCGCGCGCGCTGGAGGACCTCAAGCAGGCCGGCTACTGGATTGCGGCGCTCGCGCCCCAGGGCGACGTCGAACTCTACGAACTCGACACGACGCGCCGTCTTGCGCTGGTGGTCGGTTCCGAGGGCCGCGGCGTGCGGGAGATCGTGCGCAAGAATTCGGATTTCGTGGTGCGAATTCCGATGCACGGAAAGGTGGGGTCGCTCAACGTGTCGGTCGCGGCGGCGATCGCGTTGTTCGAGATCGCGCGCCGGCGCGCCGCGGCGCGAACGGCGGCCGGCGTACCCCAATAATTCTTCCAACGATACGATCGGCGAAGCGATCGAGCCGGTTTGCGTCCTCGGCTAGCGGCGCTCGTGCTGCTTCGCGCCGTACAGGATCGAGCGCTCCTCTTCGGTCAGCGGCCGCTGCGGCTGATCAGACATCACGGCCATCCCGCGCTGCACCGCCGGCCGCGCGGCGAGCGCATCGATCCAGCGCTTGAGGTTGGGGCGCGTCTCCAGTTGCTCCGGCTGCGCCTTGAGCGCGGCCACGATCCACGGATAGTTCGCGATGTCGGCGATCGAATAGTCCTCCGCCAGGTAGGAGTGGTCGGCGAGGCGCTTGTCCAGCACGCTGAAGAGCCGGCGCGATTCGTTGGTGTAGCGCTCGATCGCGTAGGGGATCTTTTCGGGCGCGGCGTTGCGGAAATGGCCCGCCTGTCCGAGCATCGGGCCGACGTTGGCCATCTGGAACATCAGCCATTCGACCACCCGGTAACGCGCGCCCATCTCGGACGGCATCAGTTTGCCGGTCTTCTCCGCCAGATAGAGCAGAATCGCTCCCGACTCGAAGAGCGCGTAGGGCTTTCCGCCGGGGCCGTCGTGGTCCACGATCGCCGGCATCCGGTTGTTCGGGCTGATCTTCAAAAAATCGGGGGCGAACTGGTCGCCCTTGCGGATATTGACCGGCACGATCCTGTATTCGAGGCCGGTCTCTTCGAGGAAAATCGTAACCTTGTGGCCGTTGGGAGTCGGCCAGTAGTAGAGATCGATCATTCTTTTCGCTCCTTGCTGCGTCCGTCTTTCGTTTCGAGGCGCCGGAAAGCTTCGTTTCGGCATGTCAGCACGGTCGGGGACGGATCGTCAACGAAAGGGAATTCCGTGCCGCCCGAGGGGGGCCGCCGATAGCCGCGCTTGACACTCTTTAGAGGTACGTCTATTTAGGATAGTTTGCGATTCGTGGGCCGATGTAGCTCAACGGTAGAGCAACTGATTTGTAATCAGTAGGTTGACGGTTCAAATCCGCCCATCGGCTCCGGTTTGGAGATTAGGGAGCGGAGAGGTTCCCGAGTGGCCAAAGGGAGCAGACTGTAAATCTGCCGGCTTATGCCTTCGGAGGTTCGAATCCTCCCCTCTCCACCAGTAATCGGAGCGCGGGGATTTTTTGGCGCCCGTGTGGGCGGGAATAGCTCAGTTGGTAGAGCGCGAGCCTTCCAAGCTCGGGGTCGCGGGTTCGAATCCCGTTTCCCGCTCCATTAGCCGTAACGATGCCGCGCCGCCCGAGGCTGCGGTGCCCGGGCCGCGAGATGAAATTGAGCCCATGTAGCTCAGTCGGTAGAGCACTTCCTTGGTAAGGAAGAGGTCGCGGGTTCGATTCCCGCCGTGGGCTTGCAGAGCGCTCGGTAGCGCCGCGGTTGCGAGGAACGGTGCCCGGACCATAGACGCGCGCCCCGAAAGACGGCCCCGAATCCGTGCAAGTTGAGGAGTCAAGCGATGCGAGATTTGATAAGTTTGGCGTGCGACAGTTGCAAGCGGCGCAACTACACGACCAGCAAAAACAAGAAGAAGCAGACCGAGAAGTTCGTGATAAAAAAGTTCTGCCCCTCCTGCCGCTCGCACACGGCGCACAAGGAAGCCAAGGTTTAGAACGGCGCGTCCACCCGATTGCGGGTGTCCCGGGCCTCGGTGGGGCGGGGGTCGCCATTTCAATCGGGCTGAGCGCGGGTATTTCGGCTTATAAACGCTGGATGTATTATATTAGGATGGCTTCACGGAGGGTCAGTAGCTCTAACTGGCTAGAGCATCGGACTCCAAATCCGAGGGTTGCAGGTTCGAATCCTGCCTGGCCCGCCATTACACCTCCCTTGGGTGGCGGGCCGCCTGCCAAAGGGGCTTAAGACCTTCGCGAGAGTACTTGAATTGGCTCGCTAATATGGATAGTCTGAAAAGTTACCTCGATCGGTCGGTTAGTTTTGTCCAGGAGGCATGGACAGAACTCGGGAAAGTCCACTTTCCGACGCCTCGGGAGACGGCACAGGCGACCTTCGTAGTGGTGATATTGGCGCTGGTGATGGCGATGTGGCTGGGGTTGGCCGATTTCGGCACGACCCGGATAGTCCGCTGGCTGTTACATTCGTGACGCGCATCGCATCCGGCGCCGACGGGCGCTGCGGCGATGCGGGTCTCGCGATTCGGCCCCGCGGCGCAAGCGCCCGGGGCTCGGCACTTTGACTATGGCAGACGCAGCATCCGGCACCAACGACGCGAGCAAGTCGCCCGGCCATCCGAGCTGGAAGTGGTACGTGGTACACACGTACTCGGGCTACGAGCAGAAGGCCAAGGCCGCGCTCGAGGAACGGGTGCGCGCGCTCGGGATGGAAGACAAGATCGGCGAAGTGCTGGTCCCGGTCGAGCGGGTGCAGGAACTGGGCAAGGGCGGCCAGCGCAAGATCTCGAGCCGCAAGTTTTTCCCCGGTTACATCTTCGTCAACATGGAGCTGAACGACGAGACCTGGCACGTTATCAAGGACACGCCCAAGATAACCGGCTTCGTCGGCCATGCCACCGCGCCGCCCGAGGTGCCGGAATCCGAAGTGCGCCAGATTACGGAACAGATGCAGGAGGGTGCGCTCCGGCCCAAGCCGAAGGTGCTCTTCGAGGTCGGCGAGGCGGTCAAGGTGATCGACGGACCGTTCCAGGATTTCAACGGGACGGTAGAGGAAGTCCGGCCCGAGAAGGGCAAGGTGCGGGTGCTGATCTCGATTTTCGGCCGCGCAACGCCGGTCGAGCTCGATTTCGTGCAGGTGGAGAAATCATAGAAGTGCCGGCCCGAGCGGACGCCGGTTCGGGGCGTCCGGCGGGCTTTGTCGCGATCGTCATACGTTTGTCTTTTCACGATGACCGATGTGCTGAGCGGGAATTGATTAGATGGCGAAGAAAGTTGTCGGCCAGATAAAGCTGCAGATTCCGGCGGGAGCGGCCAATCCTTCTCCTCCGGTGGGGCCCGCGCTCGGCCAGCGCGGCGTCAATATCATGGAGTTCTGCAAGGCCTTCAACGCGCAGACCCAGGCGATGCAGGGACTGGTTATCCCGGTGATCGTCACGGTCTATGCCGACCGCTCGTTCACGTTTGTCACCAAGAGCCCGCCGGCCTCGATCCTGCTGCTGCGCGCGGCCGGTATCGAGAAAGGATCGGCGCTGCCGAACAAGAACAAGGTCGGCAAGGTGACGCGCAAGCAGATCGAGGAGATCGCCAAAACGAAGGTCAAAGATCTAACCGCCGCCAGCGTCGAGGCGGCGGCGCGGACGGTGGCCGGCACGGCGCGTTCGATGGGTATCGACGTCGTCGAGTAGAGCTTGGAATAAAGACCGAGGCAGGATTTTAGAGAGAACGCGATGGCAGGCAAGAAATACCGCGAGGCGGCCAAACAGATCGATTTGGAAAAGCGCTACTCGCTCGAAGAAGCGCTCAAGATCGTCGCCGCCAACAAGGTCGCGAAGTTCGATGAGACGGTCGAGCTCGCCGTGCGGCTCAATGTCGATCCGCGCCAGGCCGACCAGAACGTGCGCGGCACCGTGGTGCTGCCCAACGGCACCGGCAAGGTGTCGCGCGTGCTCGTGCTGGCCAAGGGCGACAAGGAGCGCGAGGCGCGCGAGGCGGGCGCCGACTTCGTCGGCGGCGAAGACCTGATCAAGCGGATCCAGGAAGAGAACTGGCTCGACTTCGATCGCGTTTTCGCGACGCCCGATATAATGGGCGCGGTCGGCCGCATCGGCAAAATTCTCGGACCGCGCGGCCTGATGCCCAATCCGCGCGTCGGCACCGTGACCTTCGACGTCGCCAAGGCGGTGGGCGAAGTCAAGGCGGGCAAGGTGGACTACCGGGTCGACAAGGCCGGAGTGATCCACGCGCGCATCGGCAAGGTCAGTTTCGGTGAGGGCAAGCTCGCGGAGAACGCGCACGCGCTCCTGAGCGCCATCGCGCGCGCCAAGCCGGCCAGCGCCAAAGGCAATTACGTAAGGAGCGTGTCGGTGTCCTCGACCATGGGGCCCGGCGTGAAAGTCGATCCCGGCGCGGCGCGGACCGTGGCGGCCGCGGCGTAAGGGGAAGCTTAAAAGCATGCGCAAGGAACAGAAGACCGCGCTGGTGGCGGAAATCGCCGAGGGGCTCGGCCGCGCGAGCATCGCCATTGTCTCCGAGTCGCGCGGGATGACCGCGGGCGAGGCGACCGAAGTGCGGCGCAAGCTGCGGGCGGTGCGCGGCGAGCTGCGGGTGGCCAAGAATACGCTCATCCGCCGCGCGATCAAGGATACCGCCTACTCGGAACTCGACCGCCAGCTCGGCGGCCCGGTTGGGCTCATCTTGAGCTTTGCCGACCCGATCGAACTCGCCAAGACCGTGACCGGGATGCGCGAGCTGGGCGAAAAACTCAAAATCCGCGGCGGCGTGCTCGAGGGCAAGCCGCTGAGCGCCGAGGAGATCGAGGCGCTCGCATCGCTGCCGCCACGCGAAATTATCTTAGCGCAGTTGCTCGGGTTGCTGATGGCGCCGGCGACGCGGTTGGTGCGGCTGCTTAACGAGCCCGGATCGGCGCTCGCGCGCGTGGTCGACGCGGTCGGCAAAAAGAACGGCGACCGCGCGCCTGAGGCCGACAGCGTCGCGGCTGCCGCGGCGGCTCCGGCCGATAAACCGGCGCCCGAAGCGCCGGCGGCGGGCGGCGAGAGCTGAGCGAGCGGGCGGGAAAATCGGGGCGGGAAAATCGGATCGAGGCGACAGTAGAAGAGAGTCAACAGTTGAGAAAGAGGCTCCGGGTGAGGCGCTCCCACAAACACCCCTTCCGGCGGCCGCTGACGACGAAATAAAGTAGAGAGGGATCCTCAGATGTCAGAAGCAGCACAAGTAAGCCGCGATCAGGTCAAGGACTTTCTGAAGAACATGAGCCTGATGGAAGCGGCGGCCCTGGTTAAGGAGCTCGAGCAGGAGCTTGGCGTGTCGGCGGCGGCGCCGGTCACGGTTGCGGCGGCGGGTCCGGCGGCGGCAGGTGCAGCGGCGCCGGCGGTCGAGAAGGACGAATTCACCGTGATGCTGACCGGGGCGGGCGAGAAGAAGATCCAGGTGATCAAAGTCGTGCGCGAACTCACCGGACTCGGTCTCAAGGAGGCCAAGGATCTGGTCGACGGCGCTCCCAAGCCGGTCAAAGAAGGCATCGCCAAGGCCGAGGCCGAAGAGGTGCAGAAGAAGCTGGTGGAGGCGGGCGCAACGGTGGAGCTGAAGTAGGTTCACCCATTCTGTGCAAATTGAATTCTGCGCAATCGGGCTGGCGGCGGCGGCGAAAAGCCGCGCCGTGCGGTCCGGTTGCGCTGCAATAGAAGGCGCGAAGCGCGGCATCCGGCAAGCCGCGCTTCGGGCCTGTTCGACTTTGTGCGTGGCGCGCGCGGTCCCGCGCCGAGCGAGGTAGCGATGGCCCAGTTGTCACAGGTGACGAGTAATCTTCGTCTGCGCCGCAGTTTCGGCAAGATCAAGAAGATTATCGACATCCCCAATCTGATCGAGATTCAAAAACGCTCGTACGACGAATTTCTGCAGGCCGGAGTTCCCGCCGACCAACGCACCGACACCGGCTTGCAGGCGGTGTTCAAGTCGGTCTTCCCGATCAAGGACTTCAACGAGACCGCCTCGCTCGAGTTCGTGACCTACGAGCTCGGCGAGCCCAAGTACGACGTCGAGGAATGCCATCAGCGCGGGATGACCTACGCGGCGCCGCTGAAGGTGAAGATCCAGCTGGTGATCTGGGACGTCGAGAACGGGCGGCGCTCGATCAAGAACGTCAAGGAGCAGGAGGTCTATTTCGGCGAGATTCCGCTGATGACCGGCAACGGGACGTTCATGGTCAACGGCACCGAGCGGGTAATCGTCTCGCAGCTCCATCGCTCGCCGGGCGTGTTCTTCGAGCACGACAAGGGGCGCACGCATTCGACCGGCAAGCTGCTTTACTCGGCGCGGATCATCCCGTACCGGGGAAGCTGGATCGATTTCGAGTTCGATCCGCGCGACGTGCTGTACGTGCGCATCGACCGCCGGCGCAAGTTTCCCGCGACCGTGCTCTTGCGCGCGCTCGGGATGACCACCGAGGATCTGCTCAACTATTATTACCGCAAGGACGTCCTGATCCTCGATTCCAAGCAGCTCGCCAAGCAGTTCAAGCCCGATCAGCTGCTCCAATCCAAGATCGGCCGCGACGTGAAGGATCCGCGCACGGGCGACGTGCTCGCGCGCGAGGGGCGCAAGTTCAACAAGGCGATCGTGCGCGCGCTCGAAGCGGCCAAGGTCACCGAGATTCCGATCGCGCTCGACGAAGTGGTCGGGCGAATCTCCGCGCATGACGTGGCTGACCCGCAGACCGGCGAAGTGCTGGTGCAGACCAACGAGGAGCTGAGCGAAGAGTCGCTGGAGAAGCTGCGCACGCACGGGATCAAGAAGGTCGAGGTGCTGTACACCGAGGATCAGCCGGGCGGCGGGCCGCTGCGCCTCACGCTCGCGCTCGACAAGCTCGAGACGCCCGAAGAGGCGGTCATCGACATCTACAAGAAGCTGCGCCCGGGCGATCCGCCGACCAAGGAGACCGCGACCAGCTTCTTCAACAACCTGTTCTTCAACCCCGAGCGCTACGATCTCTCGAAAGTCGGGCGGCTCAAGCTCAACCACAAGCTCAAGCTCGACGTCCCGCTCGAGCAGGGAACGCTGCGTCGCGAGGACATCCTCGAGGTCGTCCGCTATCTCATCGATCTCAAGAACGGCAACGGCCAGATCGACGACATCGACCATCTGGGCAATCGCCGCGTGCGCGCGGTCGGCGAGCTGGTCGAGAACCAGTTCCGGATCGGGCTGGTGCGGATGGAACGCGCGATCAAGGAGCGGATGAGCCTGCAGGACATCGAGACCCTGATGCCGCAGGAGCTGGTGAACTACAAACCCGCTTCCGCGGTGATCAAGGAGTTCTTCGGTTCCTCGCAGCTTTCGCAGTTCATGGATCAGACCAACCCGCTCTCCGAGATCGCGCACAAGCGCCGGCTCTCGGCGCTCGGCCCGGGCGGATTGACGCGCGAGCGCGCGGGCTTCGAGGTCCGCGACGTTCATCCCACGCACTACGGTCGGGTATGCCCGATCGAGACGCCCGAAGGCCCCAATATCGGACTTATCGCGGCGCTCTCGACCTACGCGCGGGTCAACGATTTCGGCTTTATCGAGACGCCCTACCGGGTGGTCGAGAACAGCCGGGTGAGCGACCGGATCGTTTACCTCTCGGCGCTCGACGAGGAGGACAAGGTAATCGCGCAGGCCAACGCGCCGCTCGACGCGCACGGCCGGTTCACCAACGAATCGGTCTCGGCCCGCATCGGGGGCGAGTTCACGGTGGTTGGGGCCGACAGCGTGCACTACATGGACGTCTCGCCGAACCAGCTCGTGTCGGTCGCGGCCTCGCTGATCCCGTTTCTCGAGAACGACGACGCCAACCGTGCGCTGATGGGCTCGAACATGCAGCGCCAGGCGGTGCCGCTGCTCAAGACCGACGCACCGTTGGTCGGCACCGGGCTAGAACGCACGGTCGGCCGCGACTCGGGCGTGACCGTGATCGCGAGGCGCGACGGCGTGGTCGAAAGCGTCGATGCCGAGCGCGTGGTGGTCCGCGCCGACAAGCCGAGCAAGGATCCGCGCGACGCGGGCGTGGATATCTACAACCTGATCAAGTACCAGCGCTCCAACCAGAACACCTGCATCAACCAGAAGCCGGTGGTCGTGCGCGGAGAGCGCGTGGGCGCGGGCGACGTGCTGGCCGACGGCCCCTCGACCGACGTCGGCGAGCTCGCGCTTGGGCGCAACGTGCTGGTCGCCTTCATGCCGTGGGGCGGTTACAACTTCGAGGACTCGATCCTCATCTCCGAGCGCGTGGTCAAGGACGACCTCTTCACCTCGGTCCATATCGAGGAGTTCGAGTGCGTCGCGCGCGACACCAAGCTCGGGCCGGAGGAGATAACCCGCGACATTCCCAACGTGGGCGAGGAGGCGCTGCGCGACCTCGACGCCTCGGGCATCATCCGCATCGGCGCCGAAGTCCGCCCGGGCGACATCCTGGTCGGCAAGATCACGCCCAAGGGCGAGACCCAGCTGAGCCCGGAAGAAAAACTGCTGCGCGCGATTTTCGGCGAAAAGGCCGGCGAGGTGCGCGACACTTCGCTGCGGGTGCCGCCGGGCGTCGAAGGCGCGGTTATCGGCGCGCGCGTGTTCGCCCGCCGCGGCGTGACCCGCGACGATCGCAGCCAGGAGATTCACGGCCTCGAGATCGAGCGGCTCAAGCAGGACGAGAGCGAGGAAATCCGCATCATCCGCCAGGAGACGCTGCGCAAGCTCAAGCGGACGCTGGTCGGCAAGAAGCTCGCCGCGCGAGTCATCGCCGATGACCGCAGCGTGCTGCTGGCCAAGGGCGACGCGCTCACCAGCGAAGCGCTCGACGAGCTGCCACCGCCCGCCTGGGAGCAGCTAAGAGTCGAGAGCGAGAACGCGACCGCGGAGGCCGCCGCGGCGGTTGCCGCGATGCGCTCGAGCGTCGAGGCGGTGGCCGCGTTCTATGGCGCCAAGCAGGAGCGCCTGCGCGGCGGCGACGAACTCGCGCCGGGCGTAATCAAGATGATCAAGGTGTTCGTCGCGATCAAGCGCCGCCTGCAAGTGGGTGACAAGATGGCGGGGCGCCACGGCAACAAGGGCGTACTCTCGCGCATCCTGCCCGAGGAGGACATGCCGCGGACCGAGGACGGCACGCCCGTCGACATGGTGCTGAATCCGCTGGGCGTGCCTTCACGGATGAACGTCGGGCAAATCCTGGAGACGCATCTGGGATGGGCCGCGCGCGAGATCGGCCACAAGCTCGGCGCCGAGCTAAAGGCGGGGGCGACACCGGCGCAACTGCGCAAGCGGCTGCGCGAGTTCTACCACGACCCCGAGAGCCAGGAATTCATCGAGCAGCTGCCCGACGCCGAGGTGGCGAAGCTCGTGGCCAAGTGCCGGGCCGGCGTGCACGTGGCCTCGCCGGTCTTCGACGGCGCGCGCGAGGAGGAAATCTTCGCGCTGCTCAAACGCGCCGACCTTTCCGAGACCGGCCAGTGCACGCTCTACGACGGCCGCACCGGGCTCAAGTTCGAGCAGCCGGTGACGGTGGGCGTGATGTATATGCTCAAGCTGCATCACCTGGTCGAAGACAAGATCCACGCACGCTCGACCGGACCCTACAGCCTGGTTACGCAGCAGCCGCTCGGCGGCAAGGCGCAGTGCGGCGGCCAGCGCCTGGGCGAAATGGAAGTATGGGCGCTCGAGGCGTACGGCGCGGCCTACACGCTGCAGGAAATGCTGACGGTGAAGTCCGACGACGTGGCCGGCCGCACGCGCATGTACGAGGCCATCGTCAAGGGCGAGAACACGCTGGAACCGGGTTTGCCGGAGTCGTTCAACGTGATGGTCAAGGAGCTGCAGTCGCTCTGCCTCAACGTCGAACTGCTCGAGCAGCAGCCCCGCCAGTAGCGCGGGAGCAAGGAGTTAATCGGGTATGGAAGACCTTTTCGGAATTTTTGAAAAGCCCAAGAACCCGCTGGCGTTCAACGCTATCCGCATCGCGATCGCATCGCCCGAGATGATCCGGTCGTGGTCGCACGGCGAGGTCAAGAAGCCGGAGACGATCAACTACCGCACCTTCAAGCCGGAGCGGGACGGGCTCTTTTGCGCCAAGATTTTCGGTCCGACCAAGGACTACGAGTGCAACTGCGGCAAGTACAAGCGCATGCGGCATCGCGGCGTGGTCTGCGAGAAGTGCGGCGTCGAGGTTATCCAGTCCAAGGTGCGGCGCGAGCGGATGGGTCATATCGATCTGGCCGCGCCGGTCGCGCATATCTGGTTTCTGCGCTCGCTCCCCTCGCGCATCGGCACCCTGGTGGACATGACGCTCAAGGAGCTCGAGAAGGTGCTCTACTTCGAGAGCTACGTGGTGCTCGATCCGGGCGAGACGCCGCTGCAGCACAAGGAACTGCTGACCGAGCGCAAGTACCGCGAGGCGCGCGAGCAGTACGCCGACGGCTTCAAGGCCGAGATGGGGGCCGAGGCGATTCGCACGCTGCTCGCCGGGCTCGACCTGGACAAGCTTGCCGAGGATCTGCGCGTCGAGATGAAGGCGACGGCGAGCGAGGCGCGGCGCAAGAAGGTGGCCAAACGGCTCAAGGTCGTCAACGCCTTTCGCGACTCGGGCAACCGCCCCGAATGGATGATCCTGACCATCCTGCCGGTCATTCCGCCCGATCTGCGCCCGCTGGTGCCGCTCGACGGCGGCCGCTTCGCGACCTCCGACCTGAACGATCTCTACCGGCGCGTGATCAATCGCAACAATCGGCTGAAGCGGCTTATCGAGCTGAGCGCACCCGACATCATCGTGCGCAACGAAAAGCGCATGCTGCAGGAGGCGGTCGACGCGCTGTTCGACAACGGCCGGCGCGGGCGCGCGATCACGGGACCGGCCAAGCGGCCGCTGAAATCGCTGAGCGACATGCTCAAGGGCAAGTCCGGACGCTTTCGGCAGAACCTGCTCGGCAAGCGGGTGGACTATTCGGGCCGCTCGGTCATCGTGGTCGGCCCCGAGCTCAGGCTCCATCAGTGCGGATTGCCCAAGAAGATGGCGCTCGAGCTGTTCAAGCCGTTTATCTATTCCAAGCTCGAGGAGAAGGGCTACGTCACGACCATCAAGAGCGCCAAGAAGATGGTCGAGAAAGAAGGCAAGGACGTCTGGGATATCCTCGATGACGTAATCCGCGAGCATCCGGTGCTGCTCAACCGCGCCCCGACGCTCCATCGGCTCGGCATCCAGGCCTTCGAGCCGGTGCTGATCGAGGGCAAGGCGATCCAGCTTCATCCGCTGGTCTGCGTCGCCTACAACGCGGACTTCGATGGCGACCAGATGGCGGTGCACGTGCCGCTCTCGATCGAGGCGCAGGTCGAGTCGCGCGCGCTGATGATGTCGACCAACAATATCCTCTCGCCCGCCAGCGGCAAGCCGATCATCGTGCCCACCCAGGACATGGTGCTCGGGCTCTACTACATGACGCGCGAGCGGCCGCTCGCCCGCGGCGAGGGCAAGCGCTTCGCGAGCCCGGCCGAGGTCCGTATCGCCTACGACCACGGCGAAGTCGACCTCCACGCGCGCATCACGGTGCGGATGCCGGTGGTGCGGATGATGGCGGCGCAGCCGATGGACGAAGAGGACGAACACCGGCGCGGCGCGGGGCCGTCGATAGCGCACTCCTCGGACGCGGCCAACTATGAACGGGTCGAGACCACGGTGGGCCGCGTGCTGCTCTACGAGATCGTGCCGCCGGTGGTGCCGTTCTCCGAAGTCAACAAGACGATGAAGAAGAGGGAGCTCGGCAACCTGATCGATCTGACTTACCGCCGGGCCGGCAATAAGGCGACCGTCATCTTCGCCGACCGCCTGAAGGACGTCGGCTTCGATTTCGCAACCCGCGCCGGGATTTCGATTTCGATTAAGGACATGACGATCCCGGCTAAGAAGGCCGAGCTGCTGGATAAGGCGCAGAAGGACGTAAGCGAGATCCAGAAGCAATACAACAACGGCGTCATCACCGACGGCGAGCGCTACAACAAGGTTGTCGACATTTGGGCCGAGGTGCAGGACGAGATTGGCTCGGCCGTGCTCAAGGGGTTGGCGACCGAGGTGTTCCGCGGCAAGGATCGCGAGGGCAAGGAGAAGGAGGAGCGCGGACCGTCGTTCAACCCGATCTTCATCATGGCCGATTCGGGCGCGCGCGGTTCCGAGCAGCAGATTCGCCAGCTCGCCGGGCTGCGCGGCCTGATGGCCAAGCCGTCGGGCGAGATCATCGAAACTCCGATCACGGCCAACTTCCGCGAAGGCCTGACCGTGCTGCAATACTTCATCTCGACCCACGGCGCGCGAAAAGGCCTCGCCGACACGGCGCTCAAGACCGCCAACTCGGGCTATCTCACGCGCCGCCTGGTCGACGTCGCCCAGGATTCGATCATCACCGAGGACGACTGCGGCACGCTCGACGGAATCGAGATGACGCCGCTCGTCGAAGGGGGCGAGGTTATCGAGGGGCTTGGCGACCGGGTGCTCGGACGGGTGGCGCTGGAGGAAATCCACGACCCGTTCACCAACACCGTGCTGGTGCGGGCCAACGAGATGATCGACGAGGACAAGGTGGCCGCGATCGAGGAGGCCGGTCTTGAGCGGGTCAAGATCCGCTCGGTGCTGACCTGTCAGTCGCGCCAGGGCGTCTGCGTCAAATGCTACGGGCGCGACCTCGGCCGCGGGCATCAGGTCAACATGGGCGAGGCGATCGGAATCATGGCTGCGCAGTCGATCGGCGAGCCGGGCACGCAGCTGACGATGCGCACGTTCCATATCGGCGGCACCGCCAGCCGGCGCGCCGAACAGACCACTCTGGAGGCGCGCAACGAAGGTATCGTGCGCCTGCACAACGTCAAGACCGTGCCGAGCCGCGACGGCAGCCTGATCGTGATGTCGCGCCACGGCGAGGTCGCGATCGTCACCCAGGTCACGGCGGGCGAGTCGAACGCCGTGCGCGAGCGCGAACGCGAGCGCTACCCGCTGGTTTACGGGGCCAAGCTGCGCAAGGCCGACGGCGAACGGGTCAAGGGCGGCGAGCTCATCGCGGAGTGGGATCCGTACACTACGCCGATCATCACCGAGGTCGACGGCACGATTAAGTACGGCGATATCATCGAGGGCAAGACGATGGAGGAGCGGGTGGACGAGCGCACCGGCGCGCGCTCCAACGTCATCGTCGAAGCCGCCAAGGACCTCGACGTGCGGCCGCGCATCTCGATCAAGGACGAGAGCGGCAAGACCTCGCGGCTTCCGGCGAGCGAGCAGTTCGCGCGCTACTATCTGCCGGTCGGCTCCTACATCAACACGGCCGAAGGCACGACGGTGCACGCGGGCGACGTGATCGCCAAGATCCCGCGGGAGACGACCAAGACCAAGGACATCACGGGCGGATTGCCGCGCGTCGCTGAACTGTTCGAGGCGCGCAAGCCCAAGGAGTTCGCGGTCATCTCGGAAATCGACGGCCAGGTCTCCTTCGGCAAGGACACCAAGGGCAAGCGCAAGGTCGTGGTCACGCCCGAAGTCGGCGAGCCGCGCGAATATCTGATCGCCAAGGGCAAGCATATCGGCGTGCACGAGGGCGACATGGTCCGCGCCGGCGAGCCGCTGATGGAAGGGTCGTCCAATCCGCACGACATCCTGACCATCCTCGGCGAGAAGGCGCTCGCCAAGTACCTGGTCGACGAAATCCAGGAGATCTACCGGCTCCAGGGCGTGCGCATCAACGACAAACATATCGAGGTCATCGTGCGCCAGATGCTCCGCCGGGTGCGGATCAAGGAGGTCGGCGACACCGACTTTCTGGTCGGCGATCAGACCGAGAAGTGGCGCTTCGACGAGGAGAACGCGCGTGTCCTGACCAAGGGCGGCGAGCCGGCGATCGCCGAGCCGCTCCTTTTAGGCATCACCAAGGCGTCGCTCTCGACCGAAAGCTTCATCTCGGCGGCCTCGTTCCAGGAGACCACGCGGGTGCTGACCGAGGCGGCGATTAACGGCAAGGTGGATCGGCTCGTCGGGCTCAAAGAGAACGTCATTATGGGCCGGCTTATCCCGGCCGGGACGGGCTTGCCGACCTATAACCGGGTCGAAGTCGTGGCCGAGGCGCTGCCGCCCGGAGAGGAGGCGGAAAAGGCCGATCTGGTGGAGGCTACCGCGGCGGCCGGAGATTGACAGCAGGGCCTGTATGATTTAAATAAATGTGTTCACCCCAAGGGCGAGTCCGCCCTTGGGGGGTTTGTTTGAAGAGCGACCTCCCGTCTGTTTGGACGGGCTGGGCCGGCGCGGAGGACGCTTCGGGCCGGGTTTTTTCCGTAGAAGAGTTCATGCGAGCCGGGGGTGAGGGACGCCGCCCGGCGGGAACGCAGTCCCGAGAGACGACGTGCCGACCATCAACCAGCTTATTCGCCAGGCGCGGATCAAGAAGCGCTACAAGATGAGCGCGCCGGCCCTGCAGGGCTCGCCGCAAAAGCGCGGCGTGTGCACGCAGGTCAAGACCACGACGCCCAAGAAGCCCAACTCGGCGCTGCGCAAGGTCGCGCGCGTGCGGCTCTCCAACGGCTACGAGGTCAACACCTACATTCCGGGAGTCGGGCACAATCTGCAGGAGCACTCGGTGGTGCTGATCCGCGGCGGCCGCGTCAAGGATCTGCCCGGGGTGCGATATCACGTAATCCGCGGCACGCTGGATTCGATCGGCGTGCAAGAACGGCGCAAGGGCCGCTCCAAATACGGCTCGAAAAAGCCGAAATAGTACAAAGCCATGTCACGCAAGGGTCAGGCCCGCGTCCGGGAAGTAACCCCGGACCCAAAGTTCCACGATCGCACGCTCGCCAAGTTCGTGAACGTGGTGATGGTGCAGGGAAAGAAGTCGCTCGCCGAGCAGATTCTCTATCGCGCGCTCGATACGATTGCCGAGCGCTCCAAGGAGGACGGGCTCGTGGTGTTCAAGCGCGCGCTCGACAATATCCGGCCGGCGGTCGAAGTGCGGTCGCGGCGGGTGGGCGGCGCCAACTACCAGGTGCCGGTCGAAGTGCGCCCGGTGAGGCGCAATTCGCTCGCGATGCGCTGGCTGGTGACGGCGGCGCGCGCGCGCGGCGAGAAGTCGATGGAAGAGCGGCTGGCGGTCGAGATTCTGGAAGCGGCGGCCAATCGCGGCGGCGCGGTCAAGAAGCGCGAGGATACGCATCGGATGGCCGAGGCCAACAAGGCCTTCGCCCATTATCGCTGGTAGGCGTCGGGAAGCGGAGCGCAGGCGGAAGCGGCCGCGTCGGTAACGGCGGAAGCAGCAAGAAGTAGCAGCAGTAAAATGGCGCGTGAAACTCCCATAGAAGACGTGCGCAATATCGGCATCATGGCGCACATCGACGCCGGCAAGACCACCACGACCGAGCGGGTGCTGTACTACACCGGGATCAACTACAAGATCGGTGAAGTGCACGAAGGCACGGCCACGATGGACTGGATGGTGCAGGAGCAGGAGCGCGGCATCACCATCACTTCGGCGGCGACCACCTGTTTCTGGCGCGACCATAGGATCAACATCATCGACACGCCCGGCCACGTCGATTTCACGATCGAGGTCGAGCGCAGCCTGCGCGTGCTCGACGGCGCGGTCGCCGTGTTCTGCGCGGTCGGCGGAGTCGAGCCGCAATCCGAGACCGTCTGGCGTCAGGCCGACAAGTATCGCGTTCCGCGCATCGCGTTCATCAACAAGATGGACCGCATCGGCGCCGACTTCGAGCGCGTGGTCGGAGAGATTCGCGACAAACTCAAGGCCAAGCCGCTGGTGCTCCAGCTGCCGATCGGCGCCGAGGACAAGTTCACGGGCGTCGTCGATCTGATCGAGCAGCGCGCGCTCGTGTGGGACGAGGATCGCCTCGGCGCCAACTATAGGCTCGAGGAGATCCCGGCCGATCTCAAGGAGAGCGCGCGCGGTTGGCGTGAGAAGATGATCGAAACGCTCGCCGATCACGACGAGCGGATCATGGAAATGTTCCTCGAGGGCAAGGAAGAGCCGTCGGCCGAGCAGTTGCGCAAGGCGATCCGCGTGGCCACGCTCAATATCGAAGCGATCCCGGTGCTGATGGGTTCGGCCTTCCGCAACAAGGGCGTGCAGCTGATGCTCGACGCGGTGGTCGACTATCTGCCCTCCCCGCTCGACGTTCCGCCGGTGATGGGCAAGGTCGGCGACAAGATGGAAGAGCGCTGGCCGCGCGACGACGCGCCGTTCAGCGCGCTCGCATTCAAGATCATGACCGATCCCTACATCGGCACGCTGACCTTTTTGCGCGTGTACTCGGGACGGCTGGAGAGCGGATCGTCGGTGCTCAACTCGACCAAGCTCAAGCGCGAGCGAATCGGGCGGCTGGTCAAGATGCACGCCAATAAGCGCGAAGAGATTTCCGAGGTTTTCGCCGGCGACATCTGCGCCGTGGGCCTGCGCGATACCACCACCGGCGACACGCTTTGCGACCCGGCGCATCCGATCGTGCTCGAGTCGATCGAATTTCCCGATCCGGTCATCCAGATCGCGATCGAGCCCAAGACCAAGGCCGACCAGGATCGCCTGGGCGAGTCGCTCTCCAAGCTCGCGCGCGAGGACCCGTCCTTCCGCGTGAGCGTCAACCGCGAGACCAGCCAAACGCTGATCGCCGGGATGGGCGAGCTGCACCTCGAGATCATCGTCGACCGCCTGCTGCGCGAATTCAAGGTCGACGCCAACGTGGGCAAGCCGCAGGTCGCCTACCGCGAAACCATCCGCAAGCCCGCGGAGGCCGAGGGCCGCTTCGTGCGTCAGAGCGGGGGCCACGGTCAGTTCGGCGTGGTCGATCTGCGGATCGAGCCGCTCGAGAAGGGTGGCGGATTCGAGTTCGTCGATTCAACCAAGGGCGGCGCGATTCCGCGCAACTTCATCCCGTCGATCGAAGACGGCGTGAAGGAGGCGATGGAGACCGGCGTGCTGGCTGGTTACCCGATGGTGGACGTGCGGGTATCGCTGCTCGACGGCAAGTACCACGAGGTCGACTCCTCGGAACTTGCGTTCAAGATTGCGGCTTCGATGGGCTTTCGCGAGGCCGCCGGCAGGGCCGATGCGGTGCTGCTCGAGCCGGTGATGGAAGTCGAAGTGGTGATGCCGCAGGAGTTCATGGGCGAGGTCATCGGCGATCTCAACGGGCGCCGCGGCAAGATTCTCAACATGGAGAACCGCGCCGGCGCCCAGGTGGTCGAAGCCCGCGTGCCGCTCGCCACGATGTTCGGTTACGCGACCCGCCTGCGCTCGATGACGCAGGGGCGGGCGACCTACACGATGCAGTTCGGCGCCTACGAACCGGTGCCGCAGAACATATACCTGGAGTTGATGGAGCGCAGCGGCGAGAACGCCGAACGCGCTCGGGCCTGAGCGAATCCGCAGCAAGGGAGGGTCCAAACCGGAGGACGAATCATGGGCAAGGCTAAATTCGAACGAACCAAGCCGCACGCGAACGTGGGCACGATCGGCCATATCGACCACGGCAAAACCACGCTGACCGCGGCGATCACCAAAGTGCTCGCTGCGAAGAAACTTGCCCAGTTCATCGCCTTCGATCAGATCGACAAGGCGCCCGAGGAGCGCGAACGCGGCATCACGATCGCGATCGCGCACGTCGAGTACGAGACTCCCAATCGCCACTACGCGCACGTCGATTGCCCGGGCCACGCCGACTACATCAAGAACATGATCACCGGCGCGGCGCAGATGGACGGCGCGATCCTGGTGGTTGGCGCCAACGACGGTCCGATGCCGCAGACGCGCGAACATATCCTGCTCGCCCGCCAGGTCGGCGTGCCTTCGATCGTGGTCTTCATGAACAAGGTCGACATGGTCGACGACCCCGAGCTGCTCGACCTGGTCGAGCTCGAAGTGCGCGACCTGCTGAAAAAGTACGAATTTCCAGGCGATGATATCCCGGTCATCCGCGGCAGCGCCCTTAAGGCGCTCAACTGCGGCTGTGGCAAGGACGACTGCGCCAATTGCAAGCCGATCCTCGACCTGATGGCGGCGGTCGACAGCTACATCCCGCAGCCCAAGCGCGAGATCGACAAGCCCTTCCTGATGCCGGTCGAGGACGTGTTCTCGATCTCCGGCCGCGGCACCGTGGTCACCGGACGCGTCGAGCGCGGCAAGATCAAGGTCGGCGAGGAAGTGGAAATCGTCGGCTTCCGCGACACCACCAAGACCGTGGTCACCGGGGTCGAGATGTTCCGCAAGATTCTCGACGAGGGCCAGGCCGGCGACAATATCGGCGTGCTCCTGCGCGGCACCAAGCGCGAGGAGATCGAGCGCGGGCAGGTCTTGGCCAAGCCGGCGAGCATCACGCCGCACACCAATTTCGAGGCCGAGGCCTACATCCTGACCAAGGAAGAGGGCGGACGGCATACGCCGTTCTTCACCGGCTACCGGCCACAGTTCTATTTCCGCACCACCGACGTCACGGGCGTGCTCAACCTGCCCGAGGGGACGGAGATGGTGATGCCCGGCGATAACATCAAGATTACGGGCGAACTGATTACGCCGGTTGCAATGGACGAGGGGCTGCGCTTCGCCATCCGTGAGGGCGGTCGCACCGTCGGTGCGGGCGTGGTTTCCAAGGTTCTGAAGTAGAAGAGGGTTCTGAAGTAAGAGAAGGTTCTGAAGTAAGGGCTCTTGAAGCGGAGAGCGTAAAGGGCGATGAGACGGGAATTGGAGAGCGTGCGAGTACCGGTAAGGGCGGCTCTTGGGAATCTGGCTTAGAGGATGAACGAAAAGATCCGCATACGCCTTAAGGCGTACGACTACCGGCTACTCGACCAGTCGGTGCGCGAGATCGTGGACACGATCCGGCGCACCGGCGGGCGCGTGGCGGGACCGATCCCGCTGCCCACGCGGATCGAGCGCTTTACCGTCAACCGCTCGCCGCACGTGGACAAGAAGTCGCGCGAGCACTTCGAGATTCGCACGCACAAGCGGCTGCTCGACGTGCTTGAACCGACCCAGCAAACCATCGACGCGCTCGGCAAGCTCGACCTCGCCGCGGGCGTCGACGTGGAAATCAAACTCGAGTAGCGCGCCATGCTGAGCGGACTCATCGGAAGAAAGCTGGGCATGACCCAGGTGACCGAATCGACCGGCATAGTGCGGGCGGCGACGGTTATCCAGCTCGGCCCCTGCGCGGTGACGCAGATCAAGACCGCGGCGACCGACGGCTATGACGCGGTGCAGGTAAGCTTCGGACGCCGGCGCATTTCGCGCGTGAGCGGGCCGTTGCGCGGCCACTACGCCAAGGCCGAGGTCGCCCCCGGAGTGAAGCTCGGGGAGTTCGCGCGCCGCGGCGAAGGCGAAATCAAGCCCGGGCAGAACATCGCGGCGGCCGACGTTTTCAAGGCCGGCGACCGGGTCGACGTTTCGGGAAGTTCCAAGGGACGCGGCTACGCCGGCGTTATCCGGCGCCACCATTTCGCCGGCTTTCCCGGCTCGCGCGGCACGCACGAGTACTTTCGCCATGGCGGCTCGATCGGCAACCGTTCTTATCCCGGACGTGTGCGCAAGGGGATGAGGATGGCGGGCCAGCTGGGCAACGAAGGCGCGACAGTGCTGAATCTGCGGGTGCTCGAAATTTTGCCCGACGACAACGCGATCCTGGTGTCAGGCGCGGTGCCTGGCGCCGACGGCGCGATGGTCGTGGTGTGTCACTCGGCCAAGGAACGCGTGCGGCAGGCGGAGGCGGCCAATGGCTGAGCGCAAGTATCGCGAGGCCGCGGCCAAGTCGCCCGAGGCGGTGAAGGTGCCGCTCTTTTCGGCGGCGCGCGAGCGCGTCGGCGAAATCGAAGTCGCGGGCGCGGTCTTCGGCCGCGTCGGCGACAAGTCGCTCCTGTACGAGGCCGTCAAAATGCAGATGGCCAACCGGCGCGCGGGAACGGCTTCGACCAAGACGCGCGGATTCATCTCGGGCGGCGGCAAGAAGCCGTGGCGGCAGAAAGGCACCGGACGCGCGCGCGCGGGCTCGATTCGCTCGCCGCTCTGGCGTCACGGCGGTACGATCTTCGGGCCGCAGCCGCGCGACTATTCGTACAAAATGCCGCGGCGGGCGTGGCGGCGCGCGCTCTGTCTGGCGCTTTCGGAACGCGCGGCCAAGGGCAAGCTGGTGGTCGCGCAGTCGCTCGAATTGGCCGAGCCCAAGACCAAGGCGGCCAAGGCGATGCTCGACGCGCTCGGGCTCAAGCATGCGCTTATCCTGATCGGCGAAGGCGAGGAGACTTTTCTCCGCGCCGCGCGCAACCTTGCCGCGCACAAGGTGCTGCAGCTTGCGGGGCTCAATGTTTACGACCTGCTCAATTACGACGAAGTGCTGATGAGCGAGCCGGTCGCGCGCGCGGTCGAGGCGCGGCTTGGGGGAGAGGCGCGATGAGCACGGAGAGCCTGATTCTCGCGCCGCTCATCACCGAGAAGGGCACGGCGGTCAACGAGCAGGGCAACCAGGTCGTGTTCCGCGTGCGCCCGGAGGCGAGCAAGGACGCGATTCGCGAGGTGGTCGAGCGCATGTTCAAGGTGACCGTGCTCAAGGTGCGGACGCTCAAGATGCTCGGCAAGAAGAGCCGGCGCGGCCGGATCGTGGGCGCGCGCGCGGACTGGAAGAAGGCTTACGTGACGCTCAAGGAAGGCGACAAGATCGAGTTCTTCGAGGGCGTCTAGGATTTTGCGCGGTGACTTTTGACGAACGGTTTTGATCGGGCAGTCCGGCTGATTTGGTAATCGGGTGATTTTGCGATGGCGGTAATACAGCTCAATCCGAGGACGCCGGGGCAGCGCTTCATGCAGCTGGCGGACTTTTCCGACCTTACCGCCAAGGCGCCCGAGAAGCGTCTGCTCGCGCCGCTCAAACACTCGGGCGGCCGCAACAATCGCGGGCGGATGACTTCGCGCCATCGCGGCGGTGGCCACAAGCGCCGTCTGCGGATTATCGATTTCAAGCGCGACCGCGATGGCGTAGCGGCGATCGTTGCGGCGCTGGAATACGATCCCAACCGCTCGGCCAATATCGCCCTGCTGCACTACGCCGACGGCGACAAACGCTACATCCTGGCACCCGAAGGGCTCAAGCCGGGCGACAAGGTCGAGTCCGGGCCGCAGGCCGACATCAAGCCGGGCAATGCGCTCGCGCTCAAGAACATCCCGCTCGGCACGCTGGTGCACGGGGTCGAGCTCAAGCCCGGCGCAGGCGCGCAAATGGTGCGCGGTGCGGGAGCCTCAGCGCAGTTGATGGCCAAGGAAGGCAAGTTCGCGCTGCTCAAGCTGCCCTCGGGCGAGCAGCGGATGGTGCTGGCCGAGTGCCGCGCGACCATCGGCCAGGTCGGCAACCTGGACTATGAAAATATTTCGATCGGCAAGGCCGGCCGCAGCCGTCATCTGGGCAAACGCCCGCATGTGCGCGGGATGGCGATGAATCCGGTCGATCATCCGCACGGCGGCGGCGAGGGGCGGTCAAAGGGGAATCACCCGCAATCGCCGTGGGGACAGCCGGCCAAGGGTTACAAGACGCGCGGCAAGAAGCCGTCGGATCATTACATCGTGAGCCGCCGGCCCAAGGGCAAGCGTTAGGCGGAAGCTGGAAAATGAGATCGCTTAAAAAAGGTCCGTTCATCGACGGCCATCTCGAACGCAAGGTCACGGCCGCGCTCGCCGCGGGCGACAAGCGGATCATCCGCACCTGGTCGCGCCGCTCGATGATCGTGCCGGACATGGTGGGGCTGACCTTCGCGGTGCATAACGGCCACAAGTTCATCCCGGTCTACTGCACCGAGAACATGGTCGGCCATAAGCTCGGCGAATTTTCTCCCACCCGCACTTTCCATGGCCATGCCGGTGACCGCAAGGGCGAGGTCAAGAGCGCGGGCGCCCCGGCTGCTCCGCCGTCGGCGGCGAAACCGGCGGCGACGGGAGGCTGAGAGGCTTCGCGATGGAATCGGTGGCCAGAACCCGTCATGTACGTATCTCGCCGCAGAAGCTTAGGCTGGTGTGCGAGCTTATCGTGGGCAAGAAAATCGATCTCGCGCTGTCCGTGCTCGAGTTCACGCCCAAGCGCGGCGCCAAGGTCGTGTCCAAGACCCTGCTGGCGGCGGTGGCCAACGCCCGCGACCAGCAGAACGTCGACGAAGACCGGCTGTACGTCAAACGCGCGACGGCCGACACGGGCCCGACCTGGAAACGTTCGATCGCGCGTGCACATATGCATTCAACGCCGATCCTAAAGCGCAGCAGCCATCTGACGGTGGTGGTTGACGAGAACGCCTCGTAGGTAGTCATGGGACAGAAATCGCATCCGCGCGGGCTTCGGCTCGGAATTATCGAAGGCTGGGATTCCAAGTGGTACGCCTCGCACAACTACGCCGCGCTGCTGCACGAAGATCTGAAGCTGCGCGATTTCATCAAGCGCCGCCTCTACCACGCCGGCATCTCGCGGATCGAAATCGAGCGCATGGCCAACAAGGCCAAGATCAACATTCATACGGCGCGCCCCGGAATCGTGATCGGCAAAAAGGGTGCGGAGATCGACAAGCTCAAGGGCGACATCCAGAAGCTGATCAAGGGCAAGGAGGCGTTCATCAATATCCATGAAGTGCGCCGTCCCGACCTCGATCCGCAGCTGGTCGCGGAAAATATTGCGCTGCAGCTCGAGCGGCGCGTGGCGTTTCGCCGCGCGATGAAAGAAGCGGTGCTGCGCGCGATGCGGATGGGCGCGCAGGGCGTCAAGGTGCACGTCGCGGGACGCCTGGGCGGCGCGGAGATCGCGCGCGTGGAGTGGTATCGCGAAGGACGCGTGCCGCTGCAAACGCTGCGCGCGGACGTGGCCTACGGCTTCGCCGAGGCGCGCACCACTTACGGCCAGATCGGCGTCAAGGTATGGATTTTCCGCGGCGAGGTCCTGACCCGCAAGGAAGAGGACCTCAGGCGTTCGGGCATGAGCGCAGCCCATCAGCAGTGACGGATCGGTTGACGCAAAGAGCGTGTTAGTGGGACTGCATAATGCTTCAGCCCAAGAAAGTTAAGTATCGCAAGATCCAGAAGGGCCGGGTGCGCGGCGCGGAGTCGCGCGGCCTCGAGCTCGCCTTCGGCGACTACGGGCTCAAGAGCGTCGAGACCGCCCGCGTCGATACCCGCGCGCTCGAGGCCGCGCGGATCGCGCTCACCCGTCATATCAAGCGCGGCGGGCGCGTGTGGATTCGGGTTTTTCCCGACAAGCCGTTCACCAAGAAGCCGGCCGAGACCCGGATGGGCAAGGGCAAGGGTGGTCCCGAGGGCTGGACCGCGGTGGTGCGGCCGGGGCGCATCCTGTTCGAGATGGAAGGGGTCGACCGGGCAACCGCGCACGAGGCGATGCGGCTCGCGTCGCACAAGCTGCCGATCAAGACGATCGTGATCGAGCGGGAGAGCGAAAGCCTTGGAGCTTGACGAACTCAAACAGATGAACGCGGGCGACCTGCGAGTCAAGGAGCGCGAGGCGCGCGAAGAGATCTTCCGCCTCAAGCTCAAGCTGCGCACCAATCAGCTCGACAATCCGTCGAACTACCGGCGCGCGCGCAAGGAACTCGCGCGGATCATGACTCTGCTGCGGCAAAAGAGCGGACCGGTGGCGGGTGCGGCCGGCGCCGCGGGGTCTGCGGCGGCAAAGGCGAACGATGCGAGAGCGAGTTAAACAGCGCGTGGGCGTCGTGGTCTCGGCCAAGGCGGCCAAGACCGTGGTGGTGCGGGTGGACCGGCTGGTTCAGCATCCGCTGTACGGCAAACGGATCCGCCAGCGCACGCGCCTGATGGCGCATGACGAACGGGGCGAGTGCCACGAGGGCGATCGCGTGCTGGTGATCGAATCGCCGCCGCTTTCGCGACGCAAGCGCTGGCGCGTCAGCAAGGTGCTGGCGCGGGCCGCCGGTTAGGGGAGCGCAGGCGTCAGATGGTGCAGATGCGAACGGTGCTGGACGTGGCCGATAATTCGGGCGCGCGCAAGGTGATGTGCATCAAGGTGCTGGGCGGCTCGCGCCGGCGCTACGCGACCGTGGGCGACGTTATCGTGGTTGCGATACGCGAGGCGATCCCCAACGCCAAGGTCAAGAAGGGCGATGTCGCGCACGCCGTAATCGTGCGCACCAACAAGGAGATCAGCCGCAACGACGGTAGTTACATCCGCTTCGACGACAACTCGGCGGTGCTGGTCGACGCGCAGCACGAGCCGATCGGCACGCGTATTTTCGGCCCCGTGGCCCGCGAGCTGCGCGCCAAGCGCTTTCTCAAGATCATTTCGCTGGCGCCGGAGGTGCTGTGATGGAACGCGGCGCGGCCAAGTATCCGATCAAGAAAAACGACATGGTGATGGTCATCACCGGGCGCGAGCGGGGCAAGACCGGCAAGGTGCTCAAGGTGATCCCGGCCTCCGGCCGAGTGATTATCGAACGGCTTAATGTTGTCAAGCGCCATTCGAAGCCGCGCGGCGCGGCGAGCCCCGGCGGAATCGTCGAGAAGGAAGCGCCGATCGACATCTCCAACGTGATGGTGTTCTGCGAGCGCTGCAACGCGCCGGTGCGCGTGGGAATCAAGGCCGCGACCGACGGGACACGCTCGCGCATGTGCCGCCGCTGCGGCGAAGCGCTGGGTAACGAGTGATGGCGGACGAAAAGGACAAGGCGCAGAAGCCGAAGAAAGAGCCCAAGGGTGAGCGCCAGGGCAAAAAGGGCGGCGACGGAGCAGGCGGCGGCGCGGCGGGTGGCCCGCGGGTCGAGGCCAAGCCGCGCGAGCCCGAGGTCAAGGTGCCGGCGCGCCTTAGGGTGCGCTACGAGCAGGAGATCCGGCCGGCGCTGATGCGCGAGCTCAAGATCGAGAACGTGATGCGTGCGCCGCGGCTCGAGAAGATCGTGATCAACATGGCGCTCAACGAGGCGCGCGACAACGCCAAGATTCTCGACGCCGCGGTCGAGGAGCTCAAGCTGGTGACGGGCCAGAAACCGGTCATCACGCGGGCGCGCAAGGCGATCTCGAATTTCAAGCTGCGCGAAGGCATGCCGATCGGCGTGATGGTCACTTTGCGGCGCGAGCGGATGTATGAATTTTTCGACCGGCTGGTGAGCGTATCGCTCGCGCGCGTGCGCGACTTTCGCGGCGTCAGCGACAAGGCCTTCGACGGGCGCGGCAACTATTCGCTCGGCCTGCGCGAGCATACGATTTTCCCCGAGCTCAACCTGGACAAGGTCGAGCGCGTCAAGGGACTGACGGTGACGATCAACACGACCGCGCGGAGCGACTTCGAGGGTTACACCCTGCTCCGCGCACTGGGCATGCCGTTTCGCGGAGCGCTCGAGCGCGAGGCCGCGGCGCGAGCGGCGTAAGGTAGGAAGCGATGGCGAAAACCTGTCTGCGCGTGAAGGCGCAGCGCAAGCCCAAGTTCCCGACCCGCCAGCACAACCGCTGTCCGCTGTGCGGACGCGCACGGGCTTTCTACCGGCGGTTCAAGATGTGCCGGCTGTGCCTGCGCAAGAATGCGTTGCGCGGCGCGTTGCCGGGCGTGACCAAGGCGAGCTGGTAGGGCCGGACTTGACGATCGTTTTGAGGAGCCGGCGGACAAGGCCGGCAGTTAAAGAAGGCCGGCAGTTAAAGCAGGCGCGCAGTTAAAGCAGGATCGACGGATAAAAGGATCAAACAGGCTTAATGTCGCAGACCGATCCCATCGCTGAGTTGCTGACCCGGATTCGCAACGCCATGCACGCGCGTTACAGCCAGGTCGAAGTCCCCCACTCGCGCATGCGCGAGGCGATTTGCCGCACGCTCTCGGCCGAGGGCTTTCTCGGCGGCGTCGAGGTCGCCGGCGAAATCCCCAACAAGAAGCTGCTCGTGGGGCTGCGCTACTCGGGCGAGCGCGAGCCGGTGATCCGAGGAATCGAGCGCGTCAGCCGCCCCAGTCTGCGCCGCTACGCGGGCGCGGACTCGATGCCGCGCGTGCCGCATGGGATGGGCGTGCAGGTGGTGACGACGCCGCTCGGGGTGATGACCGATCGCCAGGCGCGGCGCAAGAAGGTCGGCGGCGAAATCCTGCTGCGGGTCTGGTAGGGAGAAGCACCGTGTCGCGCATAGGCAGATTGCCGGTGGTCCTGGAAAAGGGCGTGAAGGCCCAGCTTGCGGGCGACCTGCTCAAGGTCGAGGGTCCCAAGGGCAAGCTCGAAATCAGGATACCGTCGGGTTTCGCGCTCGAGATTGGCGACTCGATGATCGAAGTGAAGCGCCCGGGCGATTCGCAACGGGAACGCGCGCTGCACGGGCTCGTGCGCAAGCTGGTCGCCAACATGGCGGAGGGCGTGGGCAAGGGCTTCACCCGGCAGCTCGAGATCAACGGCGTCGGCTATCGGGCCGAGGTTCGCGGCAGCAATATTCACCTTTCGCTCGGCTACTCGCATCCGGTCGTGTACCAGCTGCCGCCTGGCGTGACCGCCAAGGTCGATCGGCAGGTGTTGATCACGCTGGAAAGTGCGGATCGGCAGTTGATTGGATCGGTTGCTGCCGAGGTGCGCGAACTGAGGCCGCCCGAGCCGTACAAGGGCAAGGGGATCAAGTACGCCACCGAGAAGATTCGCCGCAAGGCCGGCAAGGCTGCGGCCGGAGCGGCGGCGGGCTAGTCCCGCGGGAGCGGATCAAAAGAGATGGCTGCGGAGCGATTTGCAAAGCGGATGGAGCGGCGCCGGCGCGTGCGGCGCCAGGTACGGGGCAGCGACCAGCGGCCGCGGCTCTCGGTTTACCGTTCGCTCAACCATATTTACGCGCAGGTGGTGTCCGACGAATCGGGCCGGACGCTTGCGGCCGCCTCGACGCTCAGCGCCGAGCTGCGCGAGGGGCTCAAGAGCCAGCGCAACGTGCAGGCCGCCAAGGTGATCGGCAAGACGATCGCCGAGCGCTGTCTCAGCACGGGAATCAGCCAGGTCATCTTCGATCGTAACGGCTTTCTCTATCACGGCCGGGTGAAAGCACTGGCCGACGCGGCGCGCGAAGCCGGACTCAAGTTCTAAGGACGCCGGGCAAACGGGAGCATCGTGGCACAGCGGATAGAAACGCAAGGGCTCGATATCAAGGAAAAGGTCGTCCATATCAACCGGGTGGCCAAGGTCGTCAAGGGTGGCCGGCGCTTCAGTTTCAGCGCGTTGGTGGTGGCCGGCGATCAAAACGGCCTGGTGGGATTCGGTCTCGGCAAGGCCAACGAAGTGCCCGAGGCGATCCGCAAGGGCGTCGAGCGAGCGAAGAAGAATCTGATGCGGGTGCCGCTGCGCGAAGGAACGATTCCGCACGAGGTGCTCGGCCGCTTCGGTGCGGGCAAGGTGATTCTCAAACCGGCCTCCGAAGGCACGGGCGTGATCGCGGCGGGCGGCGTGCGCGCCGTGGTGGAACTGGCCGGGATACGCAATATTCTCACCAAGCGACTGGGTTCGTCGAACCCGCACAACCTGGTGAAGGCAACGCTCGAGGCGCTCGCCGAGCTGCGCAGCCCGCAGGACATTTTGCGCACGCGCGAAAGCGGGCCGAAGCGCCCGGCCGCGGCCTGAAACGGGTAACGGGGCTAGACCAGGGAGAAACGCACGCGAATGACGGAGTCGATCAGAATTAAGCTGGTGCGCAGTCCGATCGGGACCAAGGACCGCGTGCGCCAGACGCTCAAGGGGCTGGGGCTTCGCCGCGTGGGTAGCGAGAGCGAACTCGTGCGGACCCCGGCGGTCGAGGGCATGCTGCGCCGGGTGGTGCACCTGGTCGCCGAAGTGAAAAAGTAATGGCTGTGGATTTAGGTACGCTCAAGCCATCCCCGGGCTCCAAGCGCCGCCATGCGCGGGTGGGCCGCGGAATCGGTTCCGGCAGCGGTAAGACCGCGGGCCGCGGTCACAAGGGAAAGGGTTCGCGCTCGGGCGGCAATACGCCGCCGGGTTACGAAGGCGGCCAGATGCCGCTTCGGCGGCGAGTGCCCAAGCGCGGATTTCGCCGCCTGCAGAAGGCCGAGGATCGGCGTGAAGAATTCGTGGTGGTCAACCTCAAGCGGCTGGCCGAGTTGGGCGTCGAGACGGTCGATCCGGCGCTGATGGCTGCGCGCGGAATAATCCGCGCCGCGGACAAGGTCAAGGTGCTCGGCGACGGGACGCTCGCGGGACGGATGACGATCCGTGCGCATGCGTTTTCCTCGAGCGCGAAAGAGAAGATCGCGGCGGCCGGAGGTATGGCGGAGTTAATCGAGGATAACCCGAAGCTTAATGCTTGAAGGGTTCTCAAACGCCTCGCGCATCCCCGAGCTGCGCCGGCGGCTGTGGTTCACGGCCATGATGCTGGTCGTGTACCGTGCCGGCGTTGCCGTGCCCACGCCAGGTATCGATGGCCAGGCGCTTGCGGCATTTTTCGACGCGGCATCGAGCACGCTGTTCGGATGGGTCAACCTGTTCTCGGGCGGCGCACTCGAGCGCTTTTCGGTTTTCGCGCTAGGGATCATGCCGTACATCTCGGTCGCGATCATCCTCGACCTGCTGAAGGTCGCGTGGCCCTACCTCGACGAACTGTACAAGGAGGGCGAGGCGGGGCGGCGCAAGATCAGCCAGTACACGCGCTACGGAACCGTCCTGCTCTCGGTGGTACAAGGCTTCATGATCGCGGTGTCGCTCGAGCACATCCAGGCGCCGGGCGGCGGATCGGTGGTTTACGCTCCGGGCTGGAGCTTCCGCATCATCACGGTGCTGACAGTTACCGCAGGCTCGCTGTTCGTGATGTGGATCGGCGAGCAGGTAACCGAACGGGGCATCGGCAACGGCATCTCGCTGATCATCATGGCCGGGATCGTCGCCAACCTGCCGCACGCGCTTGCCGCGACCCTCGAACTCGGCCGCACCGGCGCGCTGTCGCCGGTGTTCATCCTGGCCTTCATCCTGATCGCGGTGGCGGTGATCGCCTTCATCGTGTTCATGGAGCGGGCGCAGCGCCGCATCGTCATCCAGTATCCGAAGCGCCAGGTCGGCACGCGCATGTTCGGTGGCGACTCGACCCATATGCCGCTGAAGATCAACACTTCGGGCGTGATCCCGCCGATCTTCGCCAGCTCCATTCTGCTGGTGCCGGCCACCATCGCCGGTTTTTCCGGGGGCGCCAACGCGCCTGGGTGGGTAAGCTGGATCAGTGGCCAGCTCGCGCATGGTCAGCCCTTGTATATGGCGATGTACGCGGGACTGATCGTCTTCTTCTCGTATTTCTATAC
>DATJXN010000120.1 GCA_035500095.1 Candidatus Binataceae bacterium | reverse complement strand
CGGAGTCGAGATTCGCGAGGCGATCCACCTGGAGGAGAGGAGCGGCACGTGAAAATCGCGATGGTAGTGTCGGAGTTCAACTTTGACGTGACCTCCGCGATGGAGGAGCGGGCGCGGCGCCATGCCGCCTTCCTCGGCGTCGAGGTCAGCCACGTGGTCCACGTCCCGGGCGTCTTTGACATGGGCCCGGCGATCAAGAAGCTGCTGCGCCGCAAGGACGTCGACGCGGTGGTGATTATCGGCACCGTGATCAAGGGCGACACCGGGCACGACGAGATCGTGGCCCACGCCGCCGCGCGCGCCGCCGCCGACCTGGCGCTGCAGTTCGACAAGCCCGTCGCGCTGGGGATGACCGGGCCGGGGATGACCCGCGAGCAGGCGCTCGACCGTATCGACAACGCGCGCAACGCGGTCGAGGCGGCGGTGCGGATGGCGCGGACGCTCAAGGAAATCGGCGAATAGCGCTGCCTGCCGCGTACCTGGCGGCCGCTTTCCGCTGCCGAAGAGCGTTCGGGGCCGTTGCGGCCACCGCCGCGCTCTCAACAGGGCGCTGTTAAAAGATCGTTTCGGGCGGCGTTGAGACGCCGTAGATTATTTTCTTATACTTCGGTCCGTGGCGGGGATGCTGGACGAAGCGGCGGCAAAGCGTGCGCACACCTTTTCGACGCGTGCGGCGGCGCGCATCCTTGCCATCTCGCCCGACCGGATTCGGTACTGGGTAAGGCGCTCGCTGGTGCGGCCCTTTAAGGGCGGCCGCCAGATGCGCTTCGGCTTCGACGATCTGCTGGTGATGCGGCTCGCCAAAGAGTTGCTCCCGACGCGCCATCATCTCGACCCGGTGCGCCGATGCCTCGAGCGTGTGCGCGGGATGTTCGGGCCGGCAAGGCCGGTTACCTCGCTCAGGCTCGCCAACTATGAGGGCCAGATCGTGGTGCGCGACGGCAACGTGATGGTCGAGGCGATGAGCGGGCAGGTCCTGCTCAACTTCGAGGCGCCGCCGCCGCCCGGCAAAGTCGAGGAGCGCTTCGGTCCCGCTCGCGTGCGCGAGCGCTTCGAGGAGGCGCGCAAACTGGCGGAGAGCGATCCGCTGCGCGCACTCACGCTCTACAGCGAACTTTTGGGCCGCGAGCCGGGAAACTACCAAGCGCATATCGACCTTGCCGATCTGCTCGAGCGCGAAGGCGACCTCTCCGGCGCGCTGCGCGCGCTGCTCGGCGCGGCGGCGATCACTCCCACCAACGCCGACGTCCATATCCGGCTGGGATTGCTCTACCGCCGCCGCGAGGACCAGCAGAATGCGCTCGGGAGCTTCTTGCGCGCGACCGAATGCGATCCGCTCTCGCTCGCCGCGCATCGCAACCTGGCCGAGTTGTACGAGGCGATGGGCCGCAAGCGCGACGCGCTGCGCCATCTCGGTATGGTCCATCGCCTGACCCGCAATTAGCCCGTTCCGCAGGGCCAGGGCCGCTCTCCACGCTGCATTTGAACTGACCCGCGCCCCGGCGATAAGCTTGCGGGTGATGCCCGACAAGACTTTGAAGCAAATCGACGTGCTGCGCCACGAACTCAAGGCGCTGCGTTACATCCTGGACAATTTCCACGCCGGCAAACTTTCGCCCGCGGCCCTGCCGCCCCGCGACGATTTTCTCTCGGCGCAGGCGCGCGCGATCTACGACGCGATTTTGAAGGCCCCGAGCCGCACCGCGGCCGAGGAGGAAATCGCGGCGATGCGCCTTGATGAGGTCGACGTCGCATCGTTCCTGCGCCTAAGCGGCGGCCATTACTACACCTATCCCGCGCTGGTGCACGAGCGCGCCGAGGCGCTGCGCGCCGGCCGCCTCAGGATCGAGACGGCTTGAGTGCGCTCGCCGCAAAGGAATTGCACCTGTTGCTCGACGCCTCGGGCGCGCTGATCGTCTATCAGGAACAAGGCACGCACTGGGCCGGCGTGCTCGGATTTTCCAGCGAAGCCCGCGCGCGCGAGTTCGTGGCCGCAAGTCATCTCGACGCCGCCGAGACCGCCGCGATCGATCCCGCCGACCAGGCGCAGGTCGCCTCGCTGATCGAGGCGGTTAAACGGCGCGCCGTGCGCCACCTGCTGCTCGATCTCGATTGGCGCACCGGCGAATGCGTGCAGGTCGAATTCGACGGGAGTTCCTTCGGCCCTTCGCGCGAGCGCCGCTTCACGCCGCACCAGCATCGGACTTGAGCGCGGCCCGCGGGCGGCGCGGATGGCAAAACCAATGAGCGCGGCGAGCCCCGAAAGCGTCACCATCGAAGACCTCGAACGTGCGCGCGCGCGCCTTGCGGGAATCGTCAAACCGACCCCGCTCATCCGCAGCGAGACGCTCTCGCGGATGACCGGCGCGGAGGTTTACCTCAAGCCCGAGAACCTGCAGAAGACCGGCTCGTTCAAGATTCGCGGCGCGTATAACCGCGTCGCGTCGCTGGCGCCCGCCGAGGCCGCGCGCGGCGCGGTCGCGGCGTCGGCCGGCAATCACGGCCAGGCGCTCGCCTGGGCGGCCTCGCGCGCGGGCGTGCGCGCGACGATCGTGATGCCGACGACGGCCGCGATCGCCAAGATCGACGCCACGCGGAGCTACGGCCAGACCGTCGAGCTCGCCGGCATCGACTACCTCGAGGCCCGCCGCACGGCCGGGGAAATCTGCGCGCGCACGGGCGCGCTGTTCGTCGACGCCTACGACGATCCGTTCGTGATCGCAGGCCAGGGCACGGTCGGCCTTGAGATCGCGGACGAACTCACGCCCGACTTCGTGCTGGTGCCGGTGGGAGGCGGCGGCCTCCTCGCCGGGATAGCAATCGCGCTTGCCGCGCGCGCGCCGCGCGCGAAGTTGATCGGCGTAGAGGCGGCGGGCAGCCCGCAACTCAGCCTCAGCCTCGAGCGCGGCGCGCCGTGCACCGTGCCGACGGCGGTTGACACCATCGCCGACGGCCTTGCCACCGGGCGCGTCGGGCGCTTGCCGTTCGAAATCGTGCGCAACCGCCTCGACCGCGTCGTTACGGTGGACGACTTCGAGATCGGCGAGGCGGTGCTGTTGGTGCTCGAGCGGATGAAGCTTCTGGCCGAGGGCGCGGGCGCGGCCGCGCTGGCCGGGGCGCTCAAGCTCGGCGCGGCGCTCGCCGGGCGGCGCATGGCGATCGTGGTAAGCGGCGGCAATATCGACGTCAATCTCCTCGATCGGATCATCGGGCACGGGCTGGCCAAGGCGGGGCGGCTGATGCGGCTAACGGTCGAGATGCGCGATCGGCCTGGCGAGCTGCAGCGGTTGTTGGCCGCGATCACAGAGCAGGGCGCCAACGTCCGTGCGATTCAGCACGACCGCACGCGGCGCGACGTCCGGATTGGCGGCGCGCGGGTGACCCTGGAGCTCGAAACGCGCGGTCACGCTCATATCGAGCGCATCCGCGAGGCGCTCGCCGCAAGCGGCCACAATCTGCTGATCGAAGAATGAGCCGGTGCCGCCCGAAAAGTTAGTATGGACCCCATCGTCGACGCGCATTGCCATCTGGCCGACCCGCGGCTCTATCCCGATCTGGACGGCGCGCTCGCGCGCGCGGCCGCGGCGGCGGTCAGAACCATCGTCGCGGTCGGAGCGATCGAGACCATCGAGACCGACCGGCTGACAGTCGAGATCGCCGAGCGCCATCCGCGGGTCTTCGCCGCCGTCGGAGTCCATCCGCACAACGCCGCCGATTGCGACGAGGCGCGCATCGCCGCGCTCGCCGGGCTTGCGAGGTCGCCGAAAGTGGTCGCGATCGGCGAGACCGGGCTCGATTTTCACTACATGCATTCCCCGCCCGACGCGCAGGAGCGGGCGTTGCGGCGGCACCTGGAACTCGCCCGCGCGCTCGACCGTCCGGTGATGATTCATTGCCGCAACGCCGAGCGGCGGCTGTGCGAGATCGTGCGCGAGACCGGACTGCCGCCCGCCGGCGGGATGATCCATTGCTTCACCGGCGACGCCGGCGCGGCGCGGGACTTCGTCGAACTCGGTTTTTACGTGTCGTTCTCGGGAATTCTTACGTTCAAGAAGGCCGACGAGCTGCGCGCAGCGGCTAAAGTAGTGCCGGAGGACCGCCTGCTGATCGAGACCGACGCGCCCTATCTCGCGCCGGAGCCGTATCGCGGAAAGCCCAACGAGCCCGCGTACGTTCGCCGCACGTTCGAGGCGATGGCGGCGCTCCGCGGCGCCGATCCGTCGGCGCTCGCAGCGCGCATTTGCGCCAACGCCGCCCGCCTGTTCAGATTGCCGGCGGCCTGAGCGCTGCGTTTGCGGCGCCGAGCCCTAGCCCAGCGGATGGCCGCCGAAGGCCCACGGATGAATCGCGACCAGGACGATCGTCAGCGCCGTCCCGATGACGACCGCCAGCAGAGGAAAATCCTCGCGCGGATCGCATCGCTGGCGTCCGCTCAGCAGCGCCGCGCCAGGCATGAACGAGGTCTCTGCGACGAACTTGCGGTAGCGCTCGCCCATCGAGCGCAGCTTGCGGCGGTCCTGATGCAGGCCGCCAAAGATGCCGAGTGCGGGAAACGTGCCGAAGAAAATCACGTCGCCCACCCATCCGTTCATCAGCATGTGCGCGAAGCCGAAGATCGCGAACGCGACGAAGCCCGGATGGCGCGTCAGCTTGAGCATCCCGCGCGGCGTCGGATTGTCCGGCGCGCCGAGCGCTACCGGATTAGGAGTAATCAGCGACGCGACCCACATGATGAGCGCGGCCAGCATCAGCAGCCACACGAGCCATCGCAGCGGCGCGACACCGCGCAGATACCAGAGCATCGGACCCGCGTGCTTGTGATGGCCGAAGGCGACCACCAGCGGGATGAAGGTGCCGAGCGCGACCAGCGAATAGATCCCGCGAAAGGGCTGCTCGCCGGTCGCTCCGACGATCGCGCCGCGCACGGCGTCCGCGGACAGGATGAAATGTCCCGCCAGGAACAACACGGCCCATAGCGCTATCATCCCGACGGCTCCCATCGCTCCCTCTCGGACAAAAAGGGCGAAACGCGTCCTCGCGGCTGCCGTCAACTTTAGTCGCGCGGCGACCCGGCAGGATAGAGGGTCCGGCCGCGCCCCGGCCGCGTCGCTGGAGGCGATTCACGCCGGACCGATTGGGGGGTTATAACCTCTGTCATGGAAGCCACGGCAAAGAAGCTCAATCTGCCGCCGCCTTTCGAGGAGACGGTCAGCCGCCACGAGCGCGAGATCATGCGTTTCCTGCTGCGGATGACGCGGGACCAGAACGACGCGCTCGATCTCTTCCAGGAAACGTGGCTCCGCGCCTACCGCGCCTATCCGCAACTAGACTCCGCAGAGGGCCTGCGTCCGTGGCTGTATCGGATTGCGACCAATCTCTGCCGCAACCGCGTGCGCGACAACGTGCGGCGCGCACGCGTGATCACCAATGGCGACGACCCGACGGACGGCGACCATCGCGCTGCCGCGTCGGCGCCCGGCGGCGGCGGACACGAGGGGATGATCCATCTCAGGCGCGCGATTGCAGGACTTCCGAACAAGCAGAATCAGGCGCTGGTGATGCGCAAGTTCGCGGGACTCGAATACGAGGAAATAGGCGCGGCGCTCGAGTGCTCGGCCGATAGCGCGCGGGCGAGCGTTTACCAGGCGCTCAAAAAGCTCAAGGCAATCCGGTAGATGCGCAGGCCGCGGATATCCGGGACGGTGAAGATCATGAATCAGACGGTCAAGGACGAGATACTGATGCGCGAAATGCTCGGCGACGACGGACCGCTCGGGGCAGATAGCGCGCCCGACGACGCCACGGTCGATGCGGCGTTGCGGGCGGTGCGTCCGAAGCTCGCGCGCACGCTGGGCCGCGCGCGCCGGCCGCTTGCGCGCGTCGGCGTGATCGATTCTCCCGTCGGCCGCCTCCTGGTGGCCGAGAGCGCGCGCGGCCTCCTCGCCGTGCAGTTCCTCGACGTGGCCGAGGCGCCCGACTCGCTCGCGGCGATGCGGGAGAGCTTCGACGTGGTCGAAGACCCCGAGACCGCGGCGCGCATCGGGCGCGAGATCGGCCGCTATCTGAAGGGCGACCTGCAAGCGCTCAACCGTCCGGTCGATCTCAGCCTGGTGCGGAGCGATTTTCAGCGGCGGGCGCTGATGCGGCTGCGCAGGGCGGTGCCGCCCGGCGCGGTTATCACGTACCAGGCGCTGGCGGCGGCGGTCGGCGCGCCGTCGGGCCAGCGCGCGATCGGCAACACGATGGCCACCAATCCGGTGCCACTCTACGTTCCGTGCCATCGCGTGATCCGCTCCGACGGCACGATCGGCAACTATGGCGGCGGCGAGCCGCGGAAGATCAAGCTGCTGCGAGCCGAGGGCTTCAGCGTGGCGCGCGATCATCGGTTGCCGGCGGGCAGCGTGATGGGGCATCTGGTGACGCACATCTTCTGCCGTCCGCAATGTCACGCGGCGATGCGCGCGGATCCCGCGAAATCGGTGATCTTTGCGAATTCGCGCCGCGCGCAGAGCGCCGGACTGCGCGCGTGCAAGCTCTGCCGTCCGGTCTGAGGCTTGTGCGCGGCGCGGAGACAAAGCGCTCGAGGCGCGCAGAAATCAAAAGCGCAAGCGGCGCGGCGCCCCGCCAGGACGCCACGCCGCTTGCGCTTACTGGTCTTGCTTCGGCGAGCCTATTCGGTCTGCTGCTGCTGCTGAAGCTGCTGGATCTGCAGACGCTGGCTCTGGATCTCCTGCTCCTGGTTCTGAATCTGCCCCTGCTGCTGCGCGGTCGCGGACTGCTGATTCTGGAGCGAGTTGCCTACGACGTAGCCGGTGCCCGCGCCGAGCGCGCCGCCTATCGCCGCGCCGGCCAGCGGATGTCCTACCGCTGCGCCGACGATCGCGCCCGCGCCGCCGCCCAGCACGCCGCCGCCGAGCGTTCCTTCGGTAGTCGTTGACATCCCCTGCGGACCGCATCCGGCAAGCGCGGCCGCAGCAAGTATCGCCATCACCACCGCAGCCGCGCGAAAATTATTCGCCTTGACCATACAAACCCTCTGCCTCATCCCCGCCGCATGGCCGCCGCGGCACGACTCACTCGGTTTCCTGCTGTTGCTTGAGCTGCTGGATCTGCTGGCGCTGCTGCTCGAGTTCCTGCTGCTGCTGCTGGATCTGGCCCTGGGTCTGCGCCTGCTGGTTTTCGTTGTTCTGCATCGAGTTGCCTACGGCAAAGCCGCCAACACCGCCGATCGCGCCGCCGATCGCCGCGCCTGCGCCGGGCGCACCTACTGCGGCCCCGATAATCGCGCCGGTCGCGGCACCCAGTCCGCCGCCCAGAAGCGTTCCCTTCTCACGCGTCGATAACGGCTCGCCTGAGCATCCGGCCACCAAAAGAGCCGCCGCCACCGCCACCAGAATTGTCGAGACTACGCCTTTGCGCATTGCTCGCCCCCTCCTTGTACGTAAAGTAGTCTTCCTGGTTTCCATGCCCCGTCCGTATGCGATCCTGCTTGATTCGCTCGATTCGCCAGCGAGTCCCTGCGCAGCAGTTTTTATGCCACCGACGGCCCTCGGCTATTCTACCTTTTTCCAGATCGCTTTGCCTGCAGTGGCGGCGATGCAACCGGTTGCATCGTATTTCCAATCCCAGCAGAGATAATGCGGCGCCCGCTCGGGCGCGCCTGGAAACAAGGAATCCTCGAGAATTCCTTAAGGGAGCACCGCGAAAATGCGTGCGGGCGCTCCCGTTCCCTTGGCGATCTTCATCGGAATGCAGAAGATCGTTGCGCCGCTGAACGGAAGTTTATCTGCGTTGGCAAGATTTTCAAATCCGATCCGATTCGCGCCAAGCCACATCCGATGGACCGGAAAATCCCGCGAATTGCCGGGATCGAGACTCGGCGTGTCGATCGCCAGCGCCATTACGTTCCGATCGGTGAGTAGAAATTTCACGGCTTCGGGCGAGAAACCTGGAAAGTGGAGATCGGTTACGTCGCCCGGCTTGTCGCTGCCGAGGTAGTGCTTCTTGTCGGGCCAGTAGCGGCCCCACCCCGAGCGCGCCACGACGATCGCTCCCGAAGGAATTTGGCCGTGGGTTCTTTCGTAAGCGTGAATGTCCTCGAGGATGAGCGTGGCATCGGGATAATTCTCGGAGCGGGCGGAAAAATCGATAACCGCCGCTGGTCCGACGAAGTAGCTCATCGGCACCTGTTCCGCCGACATCCCGTTGCGGTTGAAATGCAGCGGCGCGTCCATATGCGTGCCGCCGTGTTCGGCCGCGGCAAACCTGGCCGAGGCGTAAAAGTAGCCGCCCGGCTGCATCCCGAACAACTCGAACTTGTGCTCGAACCCGCCTTCGGTGGGCCAGTAGATGGTCGAGGCGTCGAAGCTGTAGGTCAGGTCGATGATTTTGCCCTGGTCGCTGAGCGCGCCGATGACTTTCGCCGGGTTGAAAAAGTCGGCCTGGGCCCGCACGCGCGGGGCGGTCGAAGCCAGCAGCGCCCAGAAAACCGCAGCTGAGAGTGCCGCGCCGGACGCGATTGCGCCGATCACGCCGATCGCACGGGGCAGCTTCCGGATCGTCTTGCGCATCGTCTCGCGCCTCATTTCGCGCCTCATCGTTGCGCGTCTGTTGCGTCTGGCGTGGCCCGCTCCGTCACCACCCGATCGCCTGCGCCGGCATTAGCGCGGCGATCTGTCCGCGCGGATCGGCGCCGGCCTTGAGCTGCCCGCGCGCACCGTCGCGCGACACCGCGAGCACGTTGCCGTCGCACCATGGCGGACGCGTCTCGAGCTTGTGGCCGTGCGCCGCAAGCTCGGCGCGCACACGCTCGTCGATGCGGTCCTCGATACGCACGAGTCCGGGCGAAGCGTCGTGCGGAAAGAACGACGACGGGGCATGCATGCACGAGTAGCGCGGCGCCTCGATCGCCTCCTGAAGGTCCATCCCGAACTCCGCCAGGTTGAGAAAGAACTGCAGCGTCCATTGATCCTGCTGGTCGCCGCCCTGGGTGCCGAAGGCGATCCATCTGCCGTCGCGCGTCAACGCCATCGACGGCGTCAACGTGGTGCGCGGGCGCTTGTGGGGCGCCAGGGCATTGGGATGGCGTTCGTCGAGGTAGAAGGTCTGCAGGCGCGTGCCGAGCGGAAAGCCGAGCGCCTCGACCACGGGCGAGCTGCGCAGCCACGCGCCGCTCGGCGTGATCGCGATCAGGTTGCCGTGGCGGTCGGCGGCGTCGACGTGCGTCGTGCCGGCGCCCCACGAACGCGGCCCAAGCGGCGCGTCCGACTCGGCGCGCATCGCCCGCGGATCGCCCGGCCGCAAATCCATCGCGGCGCGCTTCGGATCGATAAGCGCGCGGCGCAGCGCCGAATAGCCCTCGGAGAACAACGCGCCGAGCGGTACGTCGACGAATTCTGGATCGGCGTAATAGGCCTCGCGGTCGGCGAAGGCAAGCTTGGCGGCCTCGATGAGCGTATGAAGGTAGGCGGCCGAGTTATGGCCCATCGCGGCGAGGTCGAAACCCTCGAGCAACGCAAGCTGCTGCAGGAAGACCGGCCCCTGCGACCACGGTCCGCACTTGAAGACGGTTGAGCCACGATAGGTGCGGCTCGCCGGCTCTTCGATCCGGGTAGCGAAGGTGGCAAGGTCCTCGAGCGCCAGCAGTCCGCCGTGCGCCTCGGAGTGGGCGACGATCTCGCGCGCGATGTCGCCGCGGTAGAAGCGCTCGACCGCCGCGCGCAGGCCGGCCGCGCGGCCGCCGTTGCGCGCGCCGGCTTCGGCGTCGAGCAGGCGGCGGAAGAAGTGCGCGAGCGCCGGATTCCTGATCACGTCGCCGGAGCGCGGCGGCTCGCCACCGGGCATATATACGCGCGCGGTCGAAGGCCATCGCGTCCGAAAGACCTCGGCATTGGCGTGGATCGAGCCCATCCCCAGGCCAGGGACATCGACCGAGGCGTCGTCGCCGCAAAGCCCCGGGTGCATCGCAAATCCGTCCTCGCAGAGGGCGAGCGCCGGACCCGCGACGTCGGCGAGGGTCATCGTGCCGAAGTTCTCCAGCGCGCAGGCCATCGCGCCGAAAGCCGCGGGCACGCCGGCGGCGAGCAATCCTTCGCCAGGAACGAGATCCAGCCCGAGCGCCCGATAGTGGGAAATCGTCGCGCGCTCGGGCGCCATCGTATTGCCGTTGATCGCGACCACCCGGTCGGCCGATCCTGTCTTGATCAGCATCGGCGCCTCGCCGCCGATGGTGTGCATGTGGGGATTTACGACGCCTTCGACGAGCGTGGCTGCTACGGCGGCGTCGATCGCATTGCCGCCGCGGTCGAAGATGCGGGCGGCGGCGGCGGCGGAGAGATAGTGCTCGGTGGACGCGACGACCTCGCGGCCGATGATCAGGGGATATAGCGTTGACATGGCATTTATAACGAGTATCTTAGAGGCTGGGCGTTTGTTAACGATAGATGGTGCTAGTAGTAACCAAATGGTGCTGCGGCGCAGAAGTTTTCATCCCAAACCGGTTTATCCCAAATCAGTCCGACCCTGTACCTGACGCGATTCTCGCCGCAAATCAAGAGCGCGTAACTGCGCAGCCAAACCTGGCTAACAACCAGGGACTAGGAATTCGAGGGAAGGGCCGAGTTATTTGGCTTTTCGAACGAGGTTGTGGGGGAATGAAAGTCGGTTCCGAAGCGTCTAATTCAATAGGCGCGATCATTGCTATCCAGTAAGGCACAGAGGGATTCTCCAACATGCGGGCGGCGGAGCTAGGCGGGCGGAAGGACAGTGATGAACATGGAAACTATGAATTTCGAGGCGGCGGTGGGGCGGCGTTGTCGTTTGCTCAAGCCTGTGCGAGACCATGAAGGGTTGAGCAGATACACAGAAAAACCTCGCATTTTGCGCTCGGTGGACAACCTCGGGCGCCGGATGTTGTTGGTGCAGTTTGACGATGGCGCAACCACCTTCCTGTTTCCGGACGAAGTGACGGTCGAGTAAGAGCGCTGCCTGATTAGCGGGCGACCGCGTAATTCGCGGTCAGCCAGGGGCGGGTCCGAATATTGGCAATCGTCGCAAACCAGGCGACGGCGGGCCCAAAAACGCGACTCAGGCTGATCCTGCGCCAGTCAGGAAATCGCGGGCGCGTAGCAGCGCGACGATCGACTTTGCATCGATGAGCTCACCGCTCACGATCATCGCCAGTGCCCGGTCCAAGGCGACCGGCGTGGCACTGATGACTTCGTCATGGTCGAGCTCGCCTGGCGCGGCCTCGAGTTCGCGTGCCAGGTAAAGCTCGATGCGCTCGTCGCAAAAGCTTGGGATCGTTACGATTGCACCGAGGTAGTCCCAGCGGCGCGCACCAAGTCCGGCCTCCTCGCTAAGCTCGCGCTCGGCGCAGGCGCGCGCGGTTTCGTCGGCACGGCGGCATCCCGCCGGAACCTCCCATATCCAGCCGCCCATCGCGTGCCGCCACTGCCGAAGCAGCGTCACGCGGCTATGCTCGTCGAGGGCGACGATAGCGCTCGCCCCCGGATGGCGGATTACGGCGAGGTCGACTGTCAGGCCGTTGGGCAATTCGGCTTTTTCGACGCCCAAATCGACCACGCCGAGCTTCATCACTTCCCGTCTTTCTATCGCCATGCGCCAGCATTGCGGTCATCGCCCGAGCAGGCAAGCGGGCAAAGCGCCCGCACACAAGGCAATTGCCCGCGCGCGCCGGAGAGGCCAATATTTGAGTCGAGACACGAAGCGCGAGAAGCCGTGGCGAAGACCGTAATTCCAATCTATTTCGACTACGCTTCGACGCTCTGTTATTTCGCGTGGCGCATCGTCAGCCAGCTCGAACGCGAGCTCGAATTTATCGCGCTGTGGAAGGGCGTGCCGATCGCGCTACGCAACTACCGCACGCGCCCCGGACTGCCGCTCGGCGCGCTCGAACTGGTAAAGATTCGCAACGTCGCCGCCGAGACCGGCATCGCCGTCGAGCCGCCCGGACGATGGCTCGACTCGGACAATGCGCTCCAGGGCTCGGAGTTGGCGCGCGACGCCGGCGCTTTCGCTGACTATCACGATGCGGTCTTTCGCGCCGCCTTCGAGGAGCGCGCCGATATCGGAAATCTCGACCTGTTGACCGCGATCGCGGCTGAGGCCGGCCTTGACCGCGCGCGCTTTCGCGACGAAATCGAACGCGGACGGATGGCCGCGCGGCTTGCCGCGAACAAGGCCGAAGCGGACCGTTTTTCGGCGCTCGGCTATCCAAGCTTCATCCTGGGCGATTTTCCGCTCACGGGGATCCAGCCGATCGAGTCGATGCGGATGCTGCTTTCGCGCTTCATCGAGCGTCGCGCCGCGGAGCCGCAGGCGTGAGCGCCGTGCCGAAGCCAAGCGCTCCGTCACCCGCCGGCACTGCAGGATCGCGGCCGCCGCTTAAATGGGCGGGGGGCAAGCGATGGCTGGTGCCGCACCTCGCTCCCCTGTGGCTACGGTTCAGCGATCGAAGGTTGGTCGAGCCGTTTTGCGGCGGGATAGCGGTTGCGCTCGCCCTGATGCCGGCGCGCGCGCACCTCAGCGACATCAACCCGCACGTGGTGAACTTTTATCGATGGCTGAAGCGTGGGTTCAAGGTAAAGATCGCGATGCGCAACGAGGCGGCGCTTTTTTATCGTCATCGCGAGCGCTTCAATCGCCTGGTCGCGGACGGCGACGGCGACAGCGCGGCGGCGGCCGCGCTCTTCTACTATCTGAATCGGACCGGTTACAACGGGCTTTGCCGCTTCAACCGCAAGGGCGAGTTCAACGTACCGTTCGGCCGCTACCGCCGGATCAACTATGTCACCGATTTTTCCGCCTACCGGGCCGCGTTCCGGCGATGGGAGTTCAGCGCCGGCGATTTTGAGAAGCTGGCCCTCGCGGACGACGATTTCATCTATGCCGATCCGCCCTACGATGTCGAGTTCACCCAGTATTCAAAAGAGCAGTTCGGTTGGGATGAACAGGTGCGTCTGGCCGAATTCCTCGCGCGCCATCGCGGACCCGTGCTTCTGTCGAACCAGGCGACCGCGCGAATTCTCCGTCTCTATCGCCGGCTGGGCTTTTCCATCCGGCGCCTTGAGGCCCCGCGGATGATCAGTTGCACGGGCGATCGCGCGCCTGCGCGCGAAGTCCTCGCAACGCGGGGATTCTGACCCGCCGCGCCACCGCCGGCATGGCAGTCCGTCCTGCTTTGGACTAGCGCGACAGGAATACCGGGCACGGCGCGTTGCGCAGGACGTATTCGGTGGTCGAGCCCAGCACCATTTCGATTATCCGGCTGTGGCCGTATGCGCCGATGAACAGCAGGTCGGTCTCGCTCTGGTTGAGATAACGTACGATCTCCTCGTGCGCATGGCCGCTAAGCCGCTCGAACGTGGCGCCGACGCGGTAGGGTTCAAGGTAGTGGCGCGCTTCGGCGATCACCCGCTCGCCCATCTTGGGGTCGCGCGCGACGGTTATTACCGTGAGCGGCGCGCCGAGTTCGGTGGCGAACTCCGCCGCCGCGCGCATCGCCTTGGACGCCCGCTCGCTGCCATCGTAGGCGAGAGTCAGCCGCTCGATTTCGCGCAGACGCTTGGGCGAGACGAACAGCGGCCGCGGGCTCTTGCGCGCGACGCTCTCGGCGGTCGAGCCTAAAAGCCCCGTCGAGAAGCGTTCGTGGACGCCGCGATGGCCGATCATCACGAGGTCGGCGGCCTTGGCCCGCTCGCAAATCTGGTTGGCCACCACGCCCATGTCGAGCAGCGGCTCGGCCGCGATCTTTTCGCGTTCGGCGGTCGCGCAGAAGTCCTCCACCACGGTCCGTCCCCGCAGCGTCAGCACTTCGCGCATTTTTGAGGAGAAGTCGAGATAGGGTTCTAGTCCGAGCGAGCCTGAGATATCATGGAAGAAAGAACCCTCGATCGAAACGATGTCGACGACGTGCAGTCCGACAAGAGTGGCGCCCAGGCGGCGCGCCAGCGCAAAGGCGTAAGCCTGGGCCACGCGGGAGTGCTCCGAGGTGTCGATGCCGACCAGGATGCGCTTGATCATCGGCCTCACTCTAAGCGTACAATCCGGCGATATCATGCGTATTCGGCTCTAACAAGGGGTGTTTGAAGATGGCTGAGTTACGAGGCGGCGCGCGAATCGCATCGATGGTCGAAGAGCTGGCGGCGGCGGCGGAGCGCGTCGGATTGCAGGTCAGGCGCGAGCGGCTGCTGCGCGAGGTCGGCTATCGCGCGCGCGGCGGCGCCTGTCGGCTCCGCGAAAAGGACCTCATCATCATCGATTCCTCGCAGCCGCCGGCCGAACAGCTCGAGGTGTTGCTCGACGCGCTGCGCACGCGCGACCTCGAGACGCTTTACCTGTCGCCCGCCGCGCGCCGGCTGTTGCAGACCCGCTCAGACGAGCCCGACGGGCCGGAGCGGGCCGACAAAGGCGGCGCGGCCGAGCCTGGCTGAGTCGCATCGTTCCCCCATGCCGCGCCCGGAGGAAGGAATCGCCCGCAAGGCCGCAGGCAATCCGAAGCTCGGCGAGGTCGAGCGGCGGATGGCGGTGTTCCACGGGCGGCTCAAGGAGCGCGGACTCAAATCGACCGGCCAGCGCGACGATATTGCGCGCGTCTTCTTCGGGCTGGGGCGTCATGTCAGCGCCGAGGAGCTTTACGCCGAGGTCAAGAAGGTCAATCCGCACGTCGGCTATGCCACCATCTACCGCACGCTGCGCCTGCTCAAGGAATGCGACCTGCTCTATGAGCGCCACTTCGACGAAGGCCAGGCGCGCTACGAGGTTGCCGGCGACCATCATCACGACCATTTCATCTGCGAGCGCTGTGGACGCATCATCGAATTCGAGAACGCGGCGATCGAAGAACTTCAGCAGACGGTCGCGCGCGAGCTTGGCGTAATGCTGACCCACCACAAGATGGAGCTTTACGGGCTTTGCTCCGAATGTCGCGCGCGTCCCGCCCGCTAAAACCGCCTCCGAACTTCCTTGGACATGGCGGCGCGCGGCTCTGTATGATGGCGCGGGGATGCGACCAGCGGAGCATCACTGACAAGCAACGCTCACACTCCGGGTCGGCACGGCCGGACCCAAGCCGGATCTGATAAGGATTGCATATGACACAGCAGCAGCCGCAGATGCTCGAGGGTTTCCACGTGCTCGACTTCACCCACTACGTGGCGGGCCCGACCTGCACGCGCATCCTGGGCGAACTCGGCGCGGACGTTATCAAGGTCGAGCGCTCGCTCGATGGCGATCACGTGCGCGCGCTCGGGATCGTGAAGGACGGCATGAGCAGCTACTACTTCCAGCACAATCACTGCAAACGCAGCCTGGCGGTAGACCTGCGCAAGCCGCGCGGCAGGGCGTTGCTGCTCGCGATGATCCCGAAGATCGACGTGGTGGTGGAGAACTTCGCGCCCGGCGTAATCGCCGACATGGGCTTCGGCTACGAGGCGCTTGAGAAAATCAATCCGCGCCTGGTGATGTGCTCGATCTCGGCCGCCGGACAGAGCGGGCCGCTCAGCCGCCGGCCCGGTTACGACTATATTGGCTCGGCGCTCGCGGGCGTCACCGATCAGCTTGGCGAGCCCGACCGCGCGCCGATCGTGCCCTCGATGGCGATCGGCGACATTTCGACCGGCGTGGCAGCTGCGATGGCGGTCGGCTTCGCGTTGCTTTCGCGCGAACGCACCGGCAAGGGGCAGTATATCGACGCCTCTCTGATGGACACTTACTTTCACATGCACGAGTTGTTCGTGCCGGTGCTCTCGCTGCGGCCCGGCCGCTACCATCCCAAGCGCAACGGCTCGATGCATCCTGCGGGCAGTCCGTGCGGCGTCTACAAGGCCAACGGCGGCCATATCATGCTGATCGCGCAGCAGCACGAGATGCCGCGATTGCTGCGCGCGATGGGCCAGCCGGATCTGATGAACGACGAGCGCTTTTCATCCAACGGGCGCAGGGTCAAGAACAACGCCGCGCTGCGCGAGATTATCGAAACGTGGCTCGCGACCTTCCCCGACCGCGACTCCGCTATCGCCGCGCTCGACCGCGAGCGCGTACCCTGCGCGCCCGTGCTCAAGCTGGAAGAGGCTATGGAGCATCCGCACATGCGCGGCCGCAAGACCGTGCGGCGCGTGCGCGACGAGACGCTCGGCGAGCTCGATATCCCCGGGATGCCGGTCAAGTTCTCGGACTGGCCCGAGCGCACCGACGTCAAGGCGTCGCGCGTGGGCGAGGATAACGCCGCCGTGCTGCGCGAGATGCTGGCGCTTTCCGACAGCGAGGTTGCCGCGCTCCATGACGAAGACGTGCTGCTGCGCGGCGGGCCTGCGGATGAGACCAAGGTGGCCGCGGGCAACGTGGTGATCGAACCGCATCGCGGCTGAACGCGCCACCCGCCGCACGACGGGCGGGGACAAAATCGATGGTCGATGAAGCACGCCGGACCCAAGGCGCTCGAAGCGATTGAAGCGCTGCTCGAAGAACTCCGGACGATCCCCGGCCTGACCGAGCGCAAACGCGGCATCTTCTATCGCGGCGCCGCCGCCTTTCTGCATTTCCACGAGGACCCCGCCGGGATGTTCGCCGATTTGCGCCGCGGTGCGGACTTCGAGCGCTACGCTGCGAATACGCGGAGCGAAATCGCCGGGCTGCTCCGCGCGGCGCGAGCCGAGGCTCGCAGGCCCAGCAGCGCATGATGATGTGAAGCCCGCCGCTGGGCTTTTCGCTATTTCTTCTATTGTAAAACGCCCGCGTACAATGTGGGGAACTTGTTTCTCCGGCCGGTCGTTTAGTGAGGTGCGGGGCTACTTAGGCAAAATCATGGGCATCTCATCCGAAAATTGCCTGTTCTGGTTTGCTTTAATCTTGTCAAAGGATTAGACCGAGCTAGTCCGAAGATAAGTCTGAGTAATCCAAGACGTTAGTTTCAGCCTTGGTTGACGGGGGTCGCAGGTGACTTCTGGCAAGGCGAATCGAGCGTTCCTAGCAGCAGGCGCGAGGGCTCTGAGGCGCTACTCAGGGCCGCTTGTCGCTAGCTCCGTCGCGGCCGTGCTCCTCATCGCGGCCGTGGCCGTCTTTCGGATTAGCCGAAACCACTTTTTTACACACTCTTCCTTTCCCGCGCTCCTCGACATTTCCACCGATCCCTCGATGAGCGTGATTGGCGCGATGGTCGAGCGCGGCGATTTGTGGGGAGCGAGCGCGCGGATTGGAAGCTCGTATCGATTCGACAAACCGGCGGGCCTCGCGGCATTGCGGTCCTTTTCCGTGCTCGTGCTGCGCCGTGGCCTGTATGAGTCCGACCCGTACGAGCGCTGCTACGCGATCAGCGCGCTTGCCGCTGCGGGCGACCACGACGAGATTGCGCGTCTGGTCGAGATTTTTGAGGGCACCCGCAAGCCCGCCCTCAGGATGGCCGTGGCGGATGGACTGGGAGATGTAGGCGACGCGGACGCCGTGGAAGCTCTGGGCCAGCTCTATCTCTCGACCGCACCCGCGTACCGGCGAATCGTCGTGGACGGAGCCGCCGAAGCTCACGACCCGGGCGCGAGCGAATTGCTGGGGCGCGCCTTGGAAGGTCCGGATCGAACGACGCGCATCGCCGCCGCGCGGGGACTGGGCCAGCTTGGGAACCGCGCCGCGATTCCCGTCCTTAGACGATTCGCCGCCGCGGCGCGGGATTCCTTCGAAAGAGCCGGCGCGGCGTACGCGCTGTTGCGCTTGGGTGACGGCTCGGCGGTTCAAATCGCCGAGCCTATCCTGAGCGGCAGGGTCGACGATGACGCGCGCGCGATGGCCGCGGTAGCGCTCGGCCGGGCGGGCGATCCGCGCGTGGCCGGCCTGCTGCGGGAGGCGCTAAGCGATCGCAATATTGACGTGAGAATCGGCGCGGCGGCGGCGCTCACCCATTACGGCGACCCCGCCGGCGCCGCCTACCTCAAAGCCGCAATCCAGGACGACGATTCGATCACCCGCCTCCATGTGGCTCAACTTCTCGACGAAGTGGAATTCCGCAACGCGCGCGACGTCGTGATCGCGGCGGTCGCTTCGCCGGACTCCGAGTTGTCGCTGATGGGCATTCGCGCGGTGGGCTTGTCGGGCGGCGCCGCCGAAGTCGGATTGCTCGTCCGGACGGCAGATGAGACCGAGGATCCGATGGCGCGGGCCGAGGTGGCATGGGCATTGGGCAGAATCGGCGGAGATCGCTCGGTTGTGCCGCTCATTGCGATGGTCGCGGAGCTCGACCATACGGTGCGCTACACGGCGGCGGACGCGCTGGATCGGACGGCGATGCGGCTGCTGGAGGGCAAATCGTCGGGCGGGGCATGAATCAGGGAAGAACGTGTGAGTTGGGGGCAAGCGTGAAGATAGGGATCGGAAGTCAGGAGGGGATCATCGAGGGCTGAATTTCGAAACGCATCACGAGGGAGGACAGCGAAAGGGTTATGTGGATCAAACCGAAGATGACTGAGGCGGCGGGAAGCAGGTGCATCGCGCTGGCAGGGCTGTTGGTCATTGCCGGTGCCTTGCTTTGCGCGCGTCCCGCCATGGCGCAGGACGTAAAGAGCTACACCAGAGCCACATTCGACCAGTGGTTGGCCAAGTATAAGGACGCAAAGCCCGACTTCAAGGTCGGCGACGTGCTCACCGCAAAAGATCTCGAGCGCATGCGGCCGTTCATTTTTCCCGGCTATCTCGAACAGCTGAACTTCCCCGAGTTCAAGGCGCCGATCGCGGCTCCGGTGGACCATACTCCCCGCCAGGACTACATGGCCTGCACGGAGAAGTATCAGTCGCAGGTCAAATTGCTCCCGGATCACACCGTGGGCAACTACGTATGCGGACAGCCGTTTCCCAATGCCTCGGTCAAGGAAAGCGATCCTGACGCCGGATGGAAAGCGGTCTGGAACTACGAGTATCGATGGCAGAGCTTCGGATTCTCGTGCATGGCTCCAGCCACCTGGGACCGCTCTGGCGGCTCGCACGACATCCCCACCTGGGAGCTGCCTCCGACCGACTGGATGAACAGCGCGGGTTGGACGGAGTCCGGCGTGAATCCGAGATTGCCGTCAGCCGAAGTGATGAAGCTGATATATGGCGGCGGCGGCAACTTCCAGCGCACGCTGGATGCGTTCTATCGCAAGGTCTTCTATACGCATCTTGCGATGCTGGAGAATCACACGCTGCCGGTGCCTAATGCTGCAGCGTTCGAGTTCAAGGAGTTCACGGGTTTCTACTCGCCGTTTGACATCCGCGGCACCGCGTTCATCATCTACCGTTACGCCGACCCGCATCGCGAAGACGACGGCTGGGCCTATATCCCGAACCTGCGCCGCGTGCGCCGTATTTCGGCCGAGGTCAAGTCGGACTCGTTGCTGGGCACCGACCATACGCTCGAAGATTTCTACAGCTTCTCCGGGCGCGAGCTCGAGTGGCACTGGCGTTTCCTCGGATGGAAAGATCAGCTGGCGGTCGTCGATTCCGTTCACGCATATACCTATCTTTACGGCCCCAACGGAATCATCCCGAACGATACGTGGACGATGCGGCGCTTTGCCATCGAAGAGCGCACGCCGCTCAGCGAGCGTCATCCGTACAAGAGCGTCGTCGAGGATTGGGATTCGCAGAACTATGACGCGTGGCTGATGGAAGCCTTCGACCACAAGGACAAACTCTGGAAGGTCTGGGAATTCCAGAAGAAGTGGAGCGAAAGCTTCGACAAGGACGACTGGATGTACCCGATCAACAAGGGCGTCTTCACGACAGAGTTCCAGTCGGTGCAGGTGCTCGACGTGCAGAACGATCGCGGCACGATCTGGATCGTTCCGGGCGGCTTCCCGAACCTGAAGGGACCTGAAGCGGAGAAGCTCTACGACATCAACAAGCTCGAAGAGATCCATCGCTAGGCAGTTGGTGAACGAATGAAAATGGCGCTGCCGGGCCGCGCGCGGCCCGGCAGCGTCCTTCCAACGCCGATTCGGCGCGCGCGCGGCCTCTGGTGCTGGCGCCTATCTGCGGGCCGGCGAAAAATCGCGAAAGAACTGCCACATCTGATCGTTAGCGTCGATGACCCGCGTGCCGCGTCCCAGGTAGAAAACCGAGCGCGATGCGCCCGGCCACACATGCCCCGAGCCTGACAGCTTCCACAGCACGATTCTGCTGCCGTCGCGGCAGGGCCCCCATTCGTAGCGGGTCGCGGTGTTGCCCGCATCCGCAGAGCCCGAAGCGCCCTTCAACTCCGGCCCGACCTGCGCCCCTGACGGACAGCCGTCGAATCCGCGCCATCGCACCACCTCTTCATCCACTCCCGGAACGCGCGGATAGCGCGTCGCGCGAGAGAGGCCGCCGAGCAATCCGGGGCGGCCCCCGTAAGGCACGTAGCGATCGTCGACGCTATTGAAGAGCATCAGCGGCATCGCCCGCGCGGGTCCTGACGCCTCGACCATCAGGGCGCCCTCAACCGGCGCGATTGCCGCGATAAGGTCCGCGGCCTCGACCCCGAGCCGGAAGGCCATCATTCCGCCGTTCGAGATGCCGGTCGCGTACACCCGCGCGCGATCGACGCGGACTCGCGTGGCTAGGTCGTCAAGCAGGGCCCTGGTGAAGCCAACGTCGTCGACACGGTTGCGCTCGGCATAGGCGCAGCATCCGCCGGCGTTCCAGGTGAGCGCGCGCGTGCCACGCCCGGTTCCGTTCGGATACACCGCGAGGAAGCCGGCGCGGTCGGCCGTCGCGTCCATCGCCGAGTACCACTCCTGCTGCTGCGCGTTGCTACCCGCGCCGTGAAAATTCAGGATGACCGGGAAGGCTCCGTCCGCGAAGCTCTGGGGAGGAACGTGCACGATGTAACTTCGCGCAAGTCCGCCGAAGTGGAGCTTAATCCGATGGCTCCCGGGGCCGAGCGTTTCGCCGCTCGCGCCGACGCCCGCGGGCACGGACGCGACGAGGGCGATCAGCGCGAAAACCGCGCGGCCGCGCCGTCCGCGGCCGCGCCCGCCCGAGCGGCTCAGAGCAGACCTTCCTTGAGCGCGTCATCGACCGCGCCGATATTGACGTAGTGGCCTTTGGCCATCACCGCGAGAAAGGCGCGCAGCTCGGCGTCCGCGATAGTCCCGAGGTTTTCCTCGATCTTGCGGATTACCCAGCGCTGGCCGCGGTTGAGCAGCTCGAGCTTGCCGTGGAAGTCCCCCACCGCGCGCACCTTTTCGACGAAGTCGCCGGTCTTGTTTGACGCGACGCCGCCGAGACGGCGGACGTGCGCCGCAAGCTCGCCCGCGTAGTAGCCCTCGTCGTGGCCGACCTTTTTGAGCAGTTCGCGAAGCTCGAGCGAGCGAGCCTCGGCGGTCAGTTCGTGCAGGACGCGGCCGCCGGCGCGCTCGGCCTCGCCCAACGTGTTGAGAAAACCTTCAAGCTGCGCGTCCATCGCAATTTCTCCCGTGGTTTCTCCTTCAGCTTTTCACCGATGTCTCCGGCCACCTGAGTTTTTTCGCGGCGCATCAAATCACCGGCGCCACCGGACATAACACCGCGCGAAGCCATCCGCCATGCGCGCCGGCCGCAGCGTTGAGCATCCAGACCATCGCGCGCAGTTGCGCGGAGATGCCGGTGCGCAGCGCACCGTCGTTGCCCAGATTCCCTTTCATCAGGCTCTTGAACAGCCCCGGCGGCGCCGGCAGTTCGACTGTCCCAAGCTTGGTGTCCTCGGGTATCTTGGCGAGCTTCCGCGCCGCTTTGATCGCCTCGTCGAGGCCGCCGATGCCGTCGACGAGTTTGAGTTTGACCGCCTCTGCGCCGGTCCAAACGCGGCCCTGCGCAATCTGGTCGACGCGCGTGGGAGTCAGGCCGCGTTGCTTGGCGACGAGGTTGACGAAATGCTGATAGGTCTCACCCAGGAGCTGATCGCGGAACAAGTGCTGCTGCGCAGGGGTGAAGTCGGCGAAGGCATCGAACATCGTGGCGTTGGCGCCGTGTGCGATCGCAGCGCCGTTCACTCCGATCGAGGTCAAGAGCGGCGCGATATTGAACTTGCCGCCGAGCACGCCGATCGAGCCCGTGATGGTCGCCGGCTCGGCAAAAATCTTCTCGGCCGGCATCGCGATCCAGTAGCCGCCTGAAGCCGCGTAGCCTGACATGCTCACTACCAGCGGCTTTTCCTTGGCCAGCAGTTCGGCCGCGCGCCGGATGAGCTCGGAGGCGATCACCGAGCCGCCGGGCGAGTTGATGCGCAGGACCACCGCCCGCACCGAATCGTCGTCGCGCGCCTGGTCGAGCGCCTCGACCAGGTCATCCGAGCCGACCGCGTCGCCTCCCGGCGAAAGGAGCGGATCGAATCCGCCCTGTCCCTCTTGAATCGCACCGTCGGCGTAGACCACCGCGATGCTGTCGCGATGGCCGAGGTGCGGCAGCAGCGGAACTTGCTTGTAGTCGGAGTACTTGACGATCTCGTGGTCGTGCCCGCTCCAGGCCTTGACCCGGTCGGTGAATTCGTCGCCGTACTCGATCCGATCGATGAGGTGGGCTTTGAGCCCGGCCTTGGCGCTGAGCGGCGCCTGGTCGATCAGCGCGCGGAGCTGCGCGGGTTCGAGATGGCGCTCGCCGGCGGCCGTGGCGACCAGCTGATCGAACAGACCGCCCGCCAGTGCTTCATCCTCCTCGCGTTGAGCGGCGGTGAAGTCCTTTTCGGTGAAGATGTTGGCGGCGCTTTTATATTTGCCGATCGCGGCGAAGTTGGGTCTGATCCCGACCTTGTCGAACAGTCCGCGCGCGAACAGCTCCTGCAGCCGCACGCCCATCAGCTCGATCTCGCCCTCGGGCATCATCGAGACCTCGCCGGCGGCTGCCGCGACCAGGTAGGGCAGATTGCCGGAGTCGAAGTCGCCGGCGCTTTCGAGATATGCGGTGGTCCATTTGTGATGAGCCGCGAAGCCGCGGATGAGCGCACTCAATTCCTGGGCCTGCGCGAACTCCATCTCGGGGTCAGTGATACGGATTGCGAGCCCGACGATTCGCGGATCGTCGGCCGCCTCGCGCAGCGCTCGGCGCGCCACGTTGAGCGGCGTGCGGTTCTCGTCAACCAGTCCGCGCAGACCGTCCGTGCCGCGCTCGATTACCGGACCCTTCAGCGCGAGCTCGATCACCGAGCCGGGCGCAACGCGATGCGACCACCATTTGACGAAGTGACTGATGATGCCGAAGACGATTAAGATAACGGCCGTTCGCACCAGCCATCGCAGCATCCGTTTGATCATGCCCTGTCTCCTATCCAGCCGCGAGCCTGCGCTCCGGGGATTTTGCGCGGTCTCTTGAAAAGCCGCGAGCCAAACCCCAATGATAGCCAACCACAACCCGGCTGGCGGGACCAGTACCGCCGGGATTGGCGGAAAACTGGCGGCGATGAAGGAGGATACCGAGCGCAGAGGAGCGGCGCGCCGCACGGCGCGCCGGGAGCCGCGATGAACGGGGCTGGCCCGGACTCGCGCGCCGCCGCGACTCCAGCCCCGGCGCTGCTGATGAGCGAGCAGCCGATGGGCTGGCCCCAGTACCGGATCGTCACGCTCTGCCTCGTCGCCTGGATCTTCGACTTCTACGATCTCATCCTCTACTCGTTTTTGATGGTGCCGATGGCGCACGATCTGCACCTGGGCAAGCTCGAGGCGTCATTCGCGATGGGCCTCTCGTTGCTGATGACGGCGCTCGGCGGGCTTCTTTTTGGCTTTATCGGCGATCGCTTCGGCCGGCGTCCGACGATCATCGCGACCGTGCTCATCTACGGCTTCGGCACGCTGCTCTGCGCGGCGAGCCTTAGCCTTGCGCATCTGCTGATCTTCCGCTCGCTCACCGGAATCGGAATCGGCGGCGAGTGGGCCGCCGGGCAGAGCCTGGTGGCCGAGACCGTGCCGCCCGCCCGGCGCGCGCGCTACGCGGCCTACGTTCAGGTGGGAGCGCCGCTCGGCGTATTCATCGCCGCGTTCCTCGCCGGTTACGTCACACCGGTGATCGGATGGCGCGCTACCTTCGCGCTCTCCTCGCTGCCGGCGCTCCTGGTCGCGGCCGCGGTCTGGCGATGGCTTCCGGAGAGCGACGTATGGCAGCGCCGGATGGCCGGCGGCGGCGAGTGGCTTACACGCGAGGAGCTGGGGGCCCTCCGCCCATACCTCGGAATCCTGATGCTGCTGTTCCTGGTTATCTGGGTGAACTCGGAAGCCTACTGGTTCACCTACAGTTGGATGCCCGGCTATCTGAGGCTCACCCGCAATTTGAGCGACCGCGCGGCGAGCCGCCTCATGATGGGAATGCAGATCGGCGCGGTCGCCGGCTACGCGAGCTTCGGCCTCCTCGCCGACCGCTTCGGGCGGCGGCCGGTGTATTCGGCCTTCGCCGCGATGATGGCGTTCGGGCTGCTGCCCGCGACCATCCTGTGGCCATGGGCGATTGGGGTGCCCGGGCTCGTCGCGGGCGCGATGGCGCTGGCGGGATTTGGCACCGGCATCTGGTCGGGCACCGGGCCGATCGTTTCCGAACTGCTGCCGACCAAGGTGCGTAACTCAGCGCTCGGATTGCTGCTCAACGTGACCCGCGGCCTGCAGTTCTTTACCCCGATGGCGATCGCGGTGATGAGCCGCTCAATCGGGTTCGGCGCGGCGCTGTCGATCGGCGCGGCGTTCTCGGCGCTGGGCTCGATGCTGATCTGGCTGATTCCGGAAACTCGCGGCCGCGTGCTCACCCGGCTCGACGAGGACCTGGTTGCGCGCTCTCCCGATCCCGCGCCCGCCACCACGCTTTCGTAATCGGCGCCTACTTGCCGCTCTGGCTGTACTCGGCGCCGTCAAGATAGGACCATCGCCGTTTCCCGTCGCTTACCTGCGAAAAAATCAGCGTGGTCGAGACGGTTGCCGCCGCGGGCGCCGGCAGCGTTCGCCCGACCGTTATGCGCGACTCCGTCGTTGAGCCGGTGAACTTCCTGTCGGACAGCGCCTCGTCGAGCACGCGGCCGGCGCCCTGTTCTCCGGGCGGCAGACCCATCGCCCGCGCGATCGTCGCCCGTATGTCGAGATTGCCGCTCGGATACGGATCGACGAAGCCGCGGCGGAAATCCGGGCCGACCGCCGCACAGAAGTTGTGCAGCTCGCGCGCGCCTGCCGCCGCATGCATGCCAAGCCCCGTGGTGAAGCCGCCCCATCCCCCGGCGTCGGCGTACATCACGCCCTTGACCGGCACGACCAGGGCGTCGGAGCGATTTTTTCCGGTGCTGCCGCTCGATGCGCCCTTGGCGTCGAGTACGTAGACAGGCGCGTTCGGCCCGGTGAGTCCGCGATTATCCACGTCGGGCAGTTCGCGAAACGAGACCACCAGGTCGGGCGCGTCGAAATAATTCTCGCGCCCGATCATCGCGACGACGTCGAGGCTGAACGTGCCGTCGATCCATCCCGAGTGGCCGACTGTCACTTTGCCGTAGGTTTTGCCGGCGCCATCGAGCGCGCGCTCCTCGTCCGCGCTCCGCGTGAAAAGCGGCCCTGCCCACGGTTGCGCCTCGATGAAGTCGGTTATCTTCTGCAGCGTCGCACGCCGTGATTCCATCGTCGGGAACGCCGCCCTGGAAAGATCGATCAAATCGGTGCCGCCGTTGGCCATGACCGTGATGTCGCGGCTCGTTGCCGACTGCTTGAGCCCCTTGGCTATCAGCATCTGCGCAAGCGGCACCATCGCGCGGATCGTCGCGAACCCGTGGTCCGAGATGACCATCAGGTCGGTGCGGTCGGCGATGCCGAGCCTTGCGATCGCGGCGCGGACGCTCTGGAGGTTCGCGTCGCATAGCTTGAGCGCATCGAGGTTGGGCTGCGTGCCGAGGCCGCGATGATGCTGCGTGAGGTCGGGATTGTGTTGCCAGAAGACGACCAGCGCCGGATGGCCGCCGAGCGCGGCGTCCCGCGCTTCCGGCAGCGCCCGCTCGGTCACGACGCGGGCGAAATAAGTGTCGCGCATGCCGTCGGCCACGCTCTCGCTTTTCGCATCGGGCGGCGCGGGCGCCAGCGCGCCATTGAGCGAAGGCGGCGCCAGAAGGTCGTCGCTCACAAAAATGTATTTGCCCGCATCGATCGGACCGCCGGGCGCCGCGTCGCCCGAGACGCTGTCGTCGAAGAGAAACGTCGGCCCCCGCTTGCCGACGATCGCGAGGTAGCCGCCCGCGCGCCGCACCTGCTGCCCGATCGATTCGGAGCCGAGCAACGCGCCGTTGAAAAACTTCGGCCCGTTGAGCGCCGCGAGCGCGGCCGAGTTTTCCAGGTTGACCGGCTCCTTCGCCCACGCGTCATCCGGCGCAAGCGCGATCTTGTGCGCGCCAAGCCGCCGCGCGAGCGACACCTCGTCGCCGAGAATCGCCGTCGTGCCGGGCGGCGTGCCGGTCGCGAGCGCCGCCGCGTCAACCATCGTGATCGTCGGGTAGACCGAATGCTGCCGCGCGAAGCGCACTCCTCCGTTTGCCATCGCGAACAGGTTCGGCGTGCGCTCGGCGGTCACAAAATCGGGCCGCAGACCGTCCCATACCATCAGGACGAAGATCCGCGCGGGCAAGATCCGCGACGGACGAACCGCCGTCTGCGCCTCAGCCTGACAAGGCCGCGCAGCCGCAAATCCGAGCGACAGCGCGAGCGCGCAGCCAAGCAGCCGGAGCATCGCATGCGGCGCGCGCCGGACGGATTTAGGTATTCGCTGCAAGCAAAGCGGCGCCCCTTTTCGAAAATTGCCAGGCCGCGTAGCGCGCGCCGCGCGCTCAGCGCATCAGGTGCGTCACGAACCAGTCGCGCGCCGGATACGCCGCCTTCTCGAAATCGCTGACGTACGCGTCGAAGTGGCCGCCGTCGAGCAGCACCAGCCGCTTGGGCTCGAGCGCCTCGTTGTAAGCCGCGATCGCCATGTCGGCGGCGGCCAGCGTATCGCCCGTGGCGACGACCAGCATCAGCGGCGTCGGGCTGATCTTGGCGATGTAGCTTCCGGGCTCGTACTCCATCAGCATCTCGAGCGTGCGCAGCGTGACCTCGTTGCGCCAGGCCTTGGCGCGCTCGCGGCCAGTGTCGGTGAACCACTGGTAGGAATCGGGGGTGGGCAGGGCCGAGGGCGCGAGCGGATCGGCCGCGACCACCGGGATCATCGCGGGCGGCTCGCCGCGGAAGCGCGCTTCGCGGTCGGCGTCGAGCTGCGCGCGCAGCGGGCCGAGAAAGTCGGGCCGCACGAGGCGCTGGACGTTGCGGTAGCCGCTGATGAGCGGCACCTGCGAGACTACGCATTTGACCCGCCGGTCGATTGCGCCGACCACTAGCGCATGGCCGCCGGAGTAGCTCGAACCCCACACGCCGACGCGCTCGGAGTTGACCTCGCGCTGCGCTCGCGTCCACGTGATCACGTGGCGATAGTCGCGCACCTGCGCCCACGGGTCGATCTCCTGGTGCGGCTGGCCGTCGCTCGCGCCGAAGTTGCGGTTGTCGAACACCACCGCGGCGAGGCCGGCGGCCGAGAAGCACTCGGCGAAGCGGTCGAGGTACATCTCCTTGACGGCGGAAAAGCCGTGCGCCATCACGATCGCCGGCGCCTTGCCGCTTTGGCGATCGGGCGTGTAGAACCATCCGCGCAAAATCGTTCCCTCGGCGTTGATCTCGATGTCCTTTCGCATCGGTGTCGCTCCTTTTCGCCTTTAGTGGGGCCGGGATCGCGCCGTGGCCGGCCGGCAACGGCTTTAGTCCGACCTCGCTGTTCTCCCCGCCGCCGATTCTTCCGATACCTTTTGGCGCCCCACCTATACACCGGGAACACCCGCGCGCGCCAACCCGCGGGGTGCTGTGGACGAACGCGCCGCGCGGATAGCGCGCGCGCGTGCCAGGGAGCGCTCTATTTGGTAGCGTGGCCCCAGTGCCGGACATCGGTGCGTAGATTGGGAGCGGAGGTTTAGAGCGGTGCGCATCGCGCTCATCGGGCAGGCGGCCTTTGCCGAGCGCGCCTTGGAGGCGCTCCATTCGCGGGGCGAAGAAATCGTCCACGTCTTCGCGCCGCCCGATCTGCCCGGCGGCCGTCCCGACCCGCTCAAGACCAAGGCGCTCGCGCTTGGATTGCCGCTCAGCCAGCCCGCGACCTTCAAGACCGACGAGGTCTTCGATCAGTTCCGCGAGCTTGACGCCGAGCTTTTGGTGATGGCCTTCGTCACGCTGATCGTGCCCGAGCGGATCCTCTACGCGCCGCGGCACAAGACGATCTGCTTTCATCCTTCGCTCCTGCCGCGCCATCGCGGAGCCAGCGCGATCAACTGGACGCTGATCATGGGCGACGCTGAGGCCGGCGTGACCTGGTTCTGGCCCGACAGGGGAATCGACACAGGACCGGTCCTGCTGCAGCGCAGCGAACCCATCCGTGACGAAGATACCGTCGGCTCGCTCTACTTCAACCGGCTGTTTCCGCTCGGCATCGAGACGATGGGCGAGGCGATCGACCTCATCAAGGCTGGGCGCGCGCCGGCAATCGCGCAAGACGAACGGCTCGCCACCTACGAGCCGCCCTGCCGCGACGAGCATGCGCGGGTCGATTTCGCACGTGGCGCGCGCGAGGTCTTCAACCTGGTGCGCGGATGCGATCCGCAGCCGGGCGCATATGCGAATGCGGGTGGCGAGCGGCTGCGCCTTTACGAGCCGATTTTGGAAAACCGGCGGAACGAAAACCCGGCCGGCACGGTGATATCGGGCACAGTCATATCAATCGACGACGCCGGGATGCGGGTTGCGCTGGAGGGCGGCACGATGGTGGTGCGGCGGGTGCGCTTCGATTCGAGTCCGAAAAAGGCCGCGCCGGCGGAACTCGCCGCAGCGGGCCGCCTGCACGCCTCGATACAACTTACGTAAGCACAAGGAAGACCATACCGGAGCGGGGCCGCTGATGCTTTTGCGGCACCCGCGACATAGGATTTGGAAGCCGCGATGCGGTGCGAGACACCGCGCGCCATAAGGGGGAAGGGGCGAAGATGAAACTCTGCGTGGGTACGTCCAAGGGGATCGTGCTCCTCGACGCCGAGCACAAGGGCAAGCCGCTGATGGTGCTCGCGGATCCGCCGTCGGTGTGGTGCATGGCGCAGGACTGCCGCGATCCGGGAACGATTTACGCCGGCTCCATGGCCGACGCGCACATGGGCAGCGCGCGAGGGCGGGTCGCGCTCGCGCGCTCGAACGACGGCGGCCGCGCCTGGGCCGATATCACGCCCGGCATTGCGCGCAACGAGGACGTCTGGGCCGTTGCCGTGCCGCCCGACGGGCCGGGCGAGCTTTTTATCGGCACCTCGCACGCGCGGCTTCTCCACAGCCTCGATCACGGCCGCACGTTTCGCGAGTGCGCGGATTTCCTCAAACTGCCGGGGCGCGAGCGCTGGAGCTTTCCACCATCGCCGCACATCCCCCACGTCCGCGCGATCGCCTTCGACCCGCACGACGCGATGACCATGTATGTTGGCGTCGAGGAGGGCGGCGTCGCGCGCTCGAGCGACCGCGGCGAGAGCTTCGAACTGCTGAACAAGGGCATCTATGAGGACATCCACTGCATCGCGGTCGATCCGCAGGATCGAAGACGCCTCTACGCGACTACCGGCGCGGGCTTCTACCTCTCGGAGAACCGCGGCGCGTCGTGGAGCAGGATCAAGCGCGGCTTTTGTCGCAGCTACACCGTGCCGCTGTTCGTTGCGCGCGGAGATATGAGCCGTGTGTTCACCGCCGCGGCGGCCGGCCCGCCGCCGTCATGGTCTGCCGGGCCGAGCGGCGCGGACGCGGTGATGTTCCGCAGCCTGGACGGAGGCGAGAGCTTCGAGGCGCTTGGCGACGATACGCTGCCCGAGCGCGGGATGGTGATGCGGTTTAGGGCCGACCCGGAGAGCGAGGGCGCGTTCTTCGCGCTTACGACCGACGGACTGGTGATCCGGATGCGCGAGGGGGCCGCGAGCGCGATGGTTATCGGCGAACGTCTGCCCGCAGCCTACGACCTGGTGGCGCTGCCGTAACGAACCATACCGCGCGACGCTCGTTACGCGCGGCCGCCGCCGCTCAGGCGCGCGCTTAGCCCGCTGTGCCGCTCCTTGGCAGCCGAAGTCAGCGTCAGCACCGCGCAATGCGCCCGCCGCACGATCTGCTCGGCCACGCTGCCCATGATGAAGTGGGCAAGCCCCGTGCGCCCGTGAGTTTTAAGCAGGATAAGGTCGGTATCCAACTCCGTCGCCACTTCTAGCACGGCCCTCGCGACTTCGCCCGGCCCCGCCACGCGCGTGATAACTTCCGATTTGAGCCCGGCGAGCCTGTCGTCGGCCAGTTTTTGCAACCTGAGGCGCGCATCGTCTCCGGTGCGACCCTGCGACGCCTCCATCGCATCGGGCGCGCCAATCCTGGGCAGGATCAGCACGACGTGCAGCAGATAGATCGTCGCGTCGATATCCTTGGCCATTTGCGCGGCCAGGTCCAGCGCGTTCTGCTCGGACTCGTCGAACTGTACCGGACAGAGAATTTTCCTGAACGGATATGACATTGGCCCTCCGCTGCGTGCGCGCTGGAGTTCTTCATTATGATGTATCGAAGTGGAAATGCCTTCTCCAGCCGCCACGGCCGCCCTTGACAGATGGCGAATAAAAAACGAAACTAAGCCGATGAAGCTCGTGTCATCGGCGCTGTTCGACGACCCCTTCTATGACCCGGCCGCCGCGCTCCCCCCTGTCCGCGATGTCGAGTTCGTCGAGATGCCAGTCCGCACCGTCTTGAACCGCTGCGAGAATCCGCGGATGCCGTTTCGATGGACGATCAACCCGTACCGCGGATGCGAGTTCGGATGCGTTTACTGTTACGCGCGCTACACGCATGAGTTCCTGGAACTGCGCGATCCGATGGATTTCGAGCGGCGCATCTTCGTCAAACGGATGGCCGCGCAGGTGCTGGCGCACACGCTTTCGCGCACGCCGCTCGGCTCGGACCCGATTGCGATCGGAACGGCGACCGATCCCTACCAGCCGGCCGAGCGCAAGTACGGGCTTACGCGCTCGATGCTCGAAGTGTTCGCGCAACTCGGCGGGCTCGAGCTTTCGATCACCACCAAGTCCGCGCTGGTGGTGCGCGACCTCGACCTTCTCCGCGCGATCAACTCTCGGTCGAAGATAAGCGTCAACTTCTCGCTGATGACGCTCAACCACCGTCTCCAGCGTACGCTCGAGCCGCGCGCGCCGCGTCCCGGGCTGCGCCTGCGCGCGCTCGCCGAGCTGAGCCGCGCGGGTATTCGATGCAATCTGTTAATGATGCCGGTTATTCCCGGCTTGACCGACGCCCCGGCGGCGATCGAAAGCGTGGTGCGCGCGGCGCGCCGCGCGGGCGCAAGCGCGGTTTGGTGGCGTTCCCTGTTTCTCAAGCCCGCGGCCGCCCGCCGCTTCATCCCGTTCGTCAAGGAGCATTTCCCCGAAGTCGCCCCTCGGATTGACGAGTTCTATGCGCGCGCGGTGTACGCGCCGCGCGCGTATGACGAACGGATCGGCTCGATCTTCGACCGGATCCGCGCCAAGCACGGTTTCAAGGTCGAGCATCGCGACCGCCGCGAACCGGCGCGCGCCGCGGCGCCCGCGATGGCGCGCGGCACGCAGCTCTCGCTCGGCGTCCGCTAACAATGCTCTCCCCAGACTTGTTCCTGCCCAGACTTGGACGATGGCGAGGGTGGAGATCGAGGCGGTTCTGAACGTTTGTCAGAACTGCCTTGTGTGCGGCAGGTCTAAGACTGGTGCGCGGAGCGGGACTTGAACCCGCACGGTATTTCTACCACGAGCCCCTCAAACTCGCGTGTCTGCCATTCCACCACCCGCGCACGGGCCGCATCCTGGTGCAGCCTCAAAACTATCGGCCGCGACGATCCGCGGCCCGGTCACTCATTTCTTTCGCGCCTTACATGCGGCGCTCGCAACATCAGATTATCACACCACCGGCGCGGTTTTGCCTATGACCCGTGCTTCGGAGCAACCGGCCCGGCAGGTGCTGCAGGCGCTGCCGGAGCAGCCGGCGCCGCATGGAGCGGAGCGCTCGCCGGCACAGCCGGAGCGGCCGGATTCGCCGGCGCAGTCGGGACTCCCGGCGCCGGCGGCACGACCGGCTTCGACGGATAAACCACCTTGCGATTCAATCCCGCGCCGGAGCCGAAGATACTGCCCGTGAAGCGCCGCGTCGAGGCGTAGGCCAGGAAAATCGAGGTCGCGAAAAATATCGCGGCCATTGTCCACGTCGCCTTGGTCAGCACGTTGCCCGCGCCGGTCGCGCCGAATACGGTCTGGCTCGAGCCGCCGAATACCGCGCCGATTTCGGCGCCCTTACCCTGCTGGAGCAGGATCACGACGATCAGCGCGAGGCAGACAACGACGTGAATCCCGACAACGATCGCAACCATCGAATTTTATAAACCCGGGTCCTGATAGACTTGTGAGCTCAGCCCACTCCCGCCCGCACGATGCGCGCGAACGAGTCAGCCTTTAAGCTTGCCCCGCCGACCAAAGCCCCGTCAATATCGTGGCTTGAGATGAGCCCGTCAACATTTTCAGGCGTGACGCTCCCACCATATAAGATCCGCACCGCAGCGGCGCATTCCGGGCCGAAATTGTCGCGGATCGCCTCGCGAATCACGCCATGCGCGAGCGAAGCCTGCGCCGGTGTCGCGGTGCGTCCGGTGCCGATCGCCCATACCGGCTCGTAAGCGATAATCGCGCGCGCGGCCTCGCGCCCGTCGAGCCCGGCAAGGCCGTTTTGCGTCTGGCGCAGCACCACCGTCGTCGTATGCCCGCCGTCGTGCTCCTCCTGGGTCTCGCCGACGCAGAGGATCGGCACCAGGCGATGCTTCACCGCGGCCAGGACCTTGCGATTTATCAGCTCGTCGCCTTCGCCGAAGACGTGACGCCGCTCGGAATGACCTAGGATCACGTGGGTGACGCCGGCCGCCTTGAGCATCGGCGCCGATACTTCGCCGGTGAACGCGCCCTTGTCCTCGTAGTGCATGTTCTGCGCGGCGAGCGCGATGTTCGACCCGGCGAGTTCTTGCACGGCGGCGGCGAGCGCGATCGCGGCCGGCGCGACCAGGACGTCGCGGTCGCGCGCGAGCGTTGCGGCCTCGGGATCGATCTCGGCCCGGAGCGCGCGGATGAGCTTGCGCGCCTCAAGCGGCGTCAGATTCATCTTCCAGTTTCCGGCGAGCATCTTCCTGCGCATCGCGCTCTCTCCGCGAGTCAAGTTGGTTTTGCGATTCCGATTTCGAAAGCGGAGCGGCCGTTCCGGTCAGCCCCGGCTCTCGAGCGCTTTGACGCCGGGTAACTCGATGCCTTCGAGGTATTCGAGCGTCGCCCCGCCGCCGGTCGAGATATGGCTGAAGCGCGCCGACCACGGCTGGTTGGCGAGCGCCGCGGCGGTATCGCCGCCGCCGATCACGCTGAAGACGCCGGTTTGATTCGCCAGCGCCTCGCCCACCTTGTGCGTGCCGCGCGCAAAGGCCTCGATTTCAAAGTAGCCCAGCGGCCCATTCCAGACCACGGTCTTGGCGTCGCGTAATTTCGCAATGAATTCGTCAGTGGTGCGCGGCCCGATATCGAGGCCCATTTGGTCGGGCGCGATGGTTTCCGCCGTCTCGGCCGTGCCGGCGTCGGGCGCCGCCGCGACAACGTGATCAACCGGCAGCATGAGCGAGACGCCGCGCCGCGCGGCCTCGGCCATCAGCTCGCCCGCGAGCTGCAGCTTGTCCGCTTCGACGCGCGAGCGGCCGACCTCGACGCCGCGCGCGCGCAGGAACGTGTAGGCCATCGCACCGCCGATCAAAATCGCATCAACCTTGGTCAGCAGGTTGCGGATCATGGCGATCTTGTCGGAGACTTTTGCGCCGCCGAGGATTGCGACGTACGGATGCGCCGGGTCGTGCGTGAGGGCGCTCAGCGCCTCGAGCTCGCGCATCATCAGGAAGCCCGCGGCGCGTTCCGCGAGAAAGTGTGTCACGCCGACGGTCGAAGCGTGCGCACGATGCGCCGAACCGAAGGCGTCGTTGATGTAAACGTCCTTGCCGCGCGCGAGCTCGTGAGAAAAATCGCGGTCGTTGGCCTCTTCTTCGGGATGAAAGCGGAGGTTTTCCAGTAGCAGCGCCTCGCCGGGCTTGAGCGCCGCGATCATCCGCAGCGTAACCTCGCCGATACAATCGGGCGCGAGCGCGACCTTGCGCCCGAGCGCCGTACTCAGGTACTCCGCGACCGGCTTGAGGCTGAGTTCGGGCGTGCGCTCCTTGGGTCGGCCGAGATGCGAGCACAGCACCGCCGCGCCGCCGTGCTCCAGGATGTAGCGGATCGTGTCGAGGCTCGCGTCGATGCGCGCGGGGTCGGCGATCCGCCGCTCGTGCAGGGGGACATTGAAATCGCAGCGTACCAGGGCCTTGCGGCCGTCAAGCTTGAGCTGCGTGAGTTCGAGCGCGGACATCGCGATGCCGGCGATCGCTCAGATCTTGCTGGCAACGAAGGCGGTGACGTCGGCAAGCCGGTTCGAATATCCCCATTCGTTGTCGTACCAGGAAAAGATCTTGACCAGGCGCTTGCCCAGGACCTTGGTGAGCGGGGCGTCGAAAATCGACGAATGAGGGTTGCCGTTGAGGTCCACCGAGACCAGCGGCTCTTCGCTGTAAGCGAGGATTCCGCGCAGTTCGCCTTCGGCCGCCTTTTTCATCGCCGCATTGACCGACTTGTCGTCCGCGTCGCGCTCGACCGTCGCGGTCAGATCGACCACCGAGACGTTGGGCGTGGGCACGCGAATCGCGATACCGTCGAGCTTGCCGTTGAGCGCCGGCAGCACCAGCCCGATCGCCTTGGCCGCGCCCGTCGACGTCGGCACCATCGAGAGCCCCGCGGCCCGCGCCCGGCGCAGATCCCGATGCGGTCCATCCTGCAGCATCTGGTCGGAGGTGTACGCGTGTACGGTGGTCATCAGGCCCTGCACGATGCCGAAGTTTTCATGCAGCACCTTGGCGACCGGCGCGAGGCAGTTGGTCGTGCAGGATGCGTTGGAGATCACGTGATGCTTGGCCGGATCGTACGCCGCCTGGTTGACGCCCATGCAGAGCGTCACGTCGACGCCGTCGGCCGGCGCGCTGATCACGACCTTGCGCGCACCCGCGTTCAGATGGAGCGCGGCCTTGTCGCGCGCGGTGAAAAGGCCGGTCGATTCGATCACCACCTCAACCTTGAGGTCCTTCCACGGAAGTTTTCCCGGGTCACGTTCGGCGAGCACGCGCAGCGCGCGGCCGTCGAGCATGATCTCGTTGCCCTCGGCCTTCACCTGATGCTTGAGCGGGCCGTGCACCGAGTCGTGCTTCAGCAGATGGGCGAGCGTTTTGGCGTCGGTGATGTCGTTGACGGCAACGACCTCGATGTTCTTGTTGTCGAGCATCGCCCGATAAGCCATCCGTCCGATCCTGCCGAAACCGTTGATTCCGATCCTGATCGCCACAGCACGGTCCTCCCTGAATGCGTCGGGACGAGTCCCCCAGGACGTGCGCCGTCCCCTGATGTGATGAAAGCCGGCACAATGTGACCCGCCGGCCTTCCTTCACCGGCAAGCCTATCACAAATTTTGTGGAAGCTGGCAGCGTTTCAGCGATCCGCTAGATGACGCGTTTGTTTCGCGCGTATCGCCGCCGGTGAACAGGCCTCGGAAAGTGATTTGCCCCGGCCCGAGCCACGACGTAAATTGATTGCAACGAAATCCGTCTGTTTGCGTCCTAAGAAGCTGTGGAGCGGATGCGGTATGCCCCATGAGTTAGGCGGCCCCGGCACGATGGGGGTGGCTGAACTGCTGCTGGGAACAGGCCCGGTGGTGCAGGTGGTGTTGTGGACGCTGGTCCTGTTCTCGGTCGCGAGTTGGGGCATCATCATCTACAAACTCAACCAGATTTCGCACGCTCGGCGCGAGTCCGAGCGCTTCATTGCGCTGTTCTGGGAATCAAAGAACCTCGCTGCGATTCATAACGGAAGCGTCGGCCTGACACGCAGCCCGGTCGCCCAGGTGTTTCGCGCCGGCTACCAGGAACTGCTCCAGTTGACGCGCGCCAAACGCCAGGCGGTGGGCGCCGACAGCGGGTTCTCGACCGATCTCGGCGGGGTCGAGAACGTCACGCGCGCGATGCGCCGACAGGCCAATGTCGAAACCACCAAGCTCGAAAAGGGCATCACGTTTCTCGCCACGACCGGCTCGACCTGCCCGTTTATCGGGCTGTTCGGAACGGTATGGGGAATAATGACGGCGTTTATCGGACTTTCGGCGGCCCATTCGTCGAATATCCAGGCCGTCGCCCCCGGGATCGCCGAAGCGCTCATCACGACCGCGATCGGACTGGTCGCGGCGATTCCGGCGCAGATGCTCTACAACTATTTCACTGCCCGCGTGCGCGAGCTCGCGATCGAGATGGAAAACTTCACCTCTGAATTCCTCAACATCGCCGAGCGTCACTTCCTCTCGTAGGGACGCCGGGCCCGAGCAAGGGCGCAGAGGATGGCTTTCGAGTCGGGACAGCGCGGGCAATTCGCCTCGCAAATCAACGTCACGCCGCTCGTCGACGTGATGCTGGTGCTGCTCGTGATCTTCATGGTCACCGCGCCGATGATTCAGCAGGGCGTCGAGGTCAGCGTGCCGCGAGTCAAAGCGTCGGCGCTGCCGGGCAAGGAAGAGCAGTTCGTCGTTTCGATCACCCGCAATCAGGAAGTCTATCTCAACGACACTCGGCTTGGACTCGATCAGTTGACCGAGAAGCTGCAGGCGATCGCCGCCGTGCGGCCCGACCGCGAAGTATTCGTGCGCGCCGACGAGCAGGTGCCGTACGGCGCGGTGATCAAGACGATGGCTGCGATCAAGGCGGCGGGAATCGAAAACGTCGGGATGGTGACCGAGATGCCGCAGGCGGGCGAGGAGCCGGCGGCGGGCGGATCGCTCGGTGGCAGCGCCAAACCTTGACGGCCGCGATCGCCCCTCGCGCTGGGGCTACGCGGCGGCGATCTTGCTCTCGGCGCTCGGCCATGCGGTGTTTTTCGCCCTGGTCCTGGTGATCCTGCCGGCTTATTTTAATCGGCACGAGGCCGCGCCCGCCGGCTACACGGTACAGATCGTCGACAACATACCCGCCGGCGACCTCGGGACGCATCTGCCGCGTCTGACGCAAGACAAGCCTCATCCCGAGCATCGCAGCGAGCCCAAGCCGGCTCCTGAGCAGCACAAAGCGCCGCCGCCGACCGCGCCCGACAACGACAAGACCGTCATCGCACTCAACACCGGCTACACGCCGACACCCACTCCCGAGCCGACGCCGCCGCCGACGCCCGAACCCACCGTCGAGCCCACGCTGGAACCGACGCCTGAGTCGACGCCGGAGCCGACGCGTGCGCCCACGCCGAAACCGACTCCGCGGCCCCGGCCAAAGCGCCGGCCCACTCCGCGTCCGACGCCCACTCCGCGCCGTCGCCCGATCCCGACGCCGACCCCGGCGCCAAAGCATGGCGCGCACTCGCGGCCCAATCCCAATGATGTCGTCATCGCGCGTGCCGAGCCGACGCCTGGAGTCAAGGAGCAACTCGCCGCCTTGCGCCAGAGTCTGCTGAAGGAGCATCTGGCGGAGCGCGCCGCGGAGCAGAAGGCGCGCGCGAGCGGTCCGTCGGGCGGCGGACCCGTCGTCGCCAGCGTGCCGCGCGAGGGCGAAGGCTACGGCGTGGGAACCGGAAAGGGCAGCATGGGGATTCAACAGGACCCGCAATTTCTGCTCTACTATCAGACGGTACAGGATCGGATTAAGAAGGCCTGGAATTACGTGGGCGGGAGCGGAGACCTGACCACCAGCGTGACCTTCGCGATCGGCTCCGACGGCGCTCTCACAGGCGTCAAGCTGACGCAAAGTTCGCGCGATCCGGCGTTCGATGATTCGGTGATTCGCGCAATCCGGCGCGCTGCGCCGTTTCCGCCGCCGCCGGAGAAGTACCGCTCGGAATTCGGCGAAGGCATCGATGCGGACTTCAAGCTGGGCGAGCTGAAATCGTAAGCGGACGGAGAGGCGGCGGACGGGCCCGCGCGAGACGCGCGGCAGGCCCGGATGCCTTGAACGGAACAGCGATGATCAGGCGGTGCATCTATATTCTGCGAGCGATGCTGGCGGCGCTCGCGCTGCTCTCGATTGCCGGCGCCGGCGTTGCGCTGGCGCAGCCGATACACATGACGATCAGCGGTCCCGGCTCGACCGCTGCTCCGATCGCGGTCTCGGAGTTGAAGAACCTCGGCGGCGACGACCAGGGCACGATCTCGCACGACTTCGTGCGCGTCCTGCGCCGCGACCTCGAATTGAGCGGCTTCTTCTCCATCATTGCACCCAAGTCGTATATCGAGGATCCGCAGAACTCGGGCTATGACCTGGGCAAGTTCAATTTCAGCGACTGGAGTTCGCTCAACGCCGAATTCCTGGTCAAGGGCGCGGTGACGAACAGCGGCGGCCAGATTTCGGTCGAGGCGCTGATGTTCGACGTCGCGCAACAGCGCCGGATGTTCGGCACGCGCTTCAATGGGGGAGCGGACGACGTGCAGCAGATGGCGCGGCGCTTCGCCGACTCGGTGCTGAAGGCGGTGACCGGCGTGCAGGGACCGTTCGACACGAAAATCGCATTCGTCTCGACGCAGGGCGGGCGTTTCAAGGAAGTGTATCTCGCCGCACCCGACGGCGGCGGGCTTTTCCGCGTGTCGGATAATCCGACGATCAATCTCTTTCCGAAATTCGCCCGCAGTCCGGCGAGCGTGCTCTATCTTTCATATAAGAACGGCGCGCCCGCGCTTTACCTGTTCGACGTCGCCGGCCGCAGCGAGATTCGGATCGACAGTCCGCACGGCAACGTGATCGGCGGCGCGCTCTCGCCCGACGGCAGCCGGATCGTCGCCGCGGTCGAAAACGGCGGGCGCACCAATCTGTTCCTGCTTTCGCGCAGCGGCGAGCAGATCCGCCAGCTGACGCAGGGCGGCGCGATCAACGTCAACCCGGCCTTCTCGGCCGACGGCCAGCAACTCGCCTTTACTTCGGACCGCTCGGGCACGCCGCAGATCTACGTGATGAGCCTCGGCGGCGGCGCGCCGCGCCGCGTCACTTTCCAGGGCGACTACAATACTTCCCCATCGTTCTCACCCGACGGAAAATGGATCGCGTATCAGAGCCGCTCCGGGGGGTTTAACATCTTCATCATCCCGAGCGCCGGCGGTCAGCCCGCGCAACTTACCCGGGACGCGCGCTCCAACCAGTCGCCGTGCTGGTCGCCCGACGGGCGCTACCTGGTTTTCAGCTCGAACCGCGGCGGCCATGAACGGCTCTACTTGATGCAAGTCAATACAAACTCGCAGACCGGCAAAGTTATTTCTGCCTTGATGGAGGATGAGGGCAATGACACTTCTCCCACTTGGTCGTGGTGGCTTGGTGGATAACCAACGACGGCTGGGGCGATTGACCGTGATCGCTGCGGCGGCGCTGGCACTGGCGCTGGCCGCCGGATGTTCGTCGAAGCAGAGCGGCGCCGGCGCGGGCGCCGGAAATCAGGGCGCGGCAGGCGGAATAGGTGAGAACGGACTCGGCGCCAACGGCAGCAGCTCGCTCAACCGGTTCCAGAAAGGCACGCTAGGCGCGGGTGGCGAGGGGCCGCTAAGCGACATTCATTTCGACTACAATGACTATTCAGTGCGCGGGCAGGACGGCGAAATCCTGAAATCCAACGCCGACTGGATGACCAAGAATCCGGGCGCGCGGGTCCAGATCGAGGGGCATTGCGACGACCGCGGCTCCGAGGAGTACAATATCGCGCTCGGCGCCAAACGCGCCCAGGCCGCCAAGGACTATCTCGAAACCCTGGGCATCACCGCCGACCGGATGTCGACCATCAGTTACGGCAAGGAGTTGCCGGTTTGCAACGAGGACACCGACGAATGCTGGGCACAAAACCGTCGCGACCACTTCGTAGTCCAGCAGTAGTGCGCATGGCTCCTATGCTCGAGCGGCCCGTTTTGAGATGGGCCGGCCTTGCCGCGATGCTCGCGATGACGCTCGGCGCGGGCGGTTGCGCGGGGCGCGCGGACATCGATCAGGTCTCGCAAAACGAGCAATCGATGCGCGAAATGATCGCCAACGACCAGCAGCAGATAGCTGCGATGCACGATCAGATCGCGCGGCTCAACGACCACATCACCGAGCTCCAGCACAACGACAGCGGCGACGATTCCAAGCAGGTTGCAGCGCTCAAGGACCGCATTGCCAAGCTCGAGTCGCAGGTCAACGCGCCCGCGGCGGGCACGCCGGCCGCCCCGGGCGCTCCTGCGGCTCCGGGCGCCGTCCCAGGTGCTCCCGGAGCGGCGCCGCCGGGCGCTCCCGGCGCGCCGGCAACTGCCTCGGTAGCGCCCGGCGAGGGCGCGACGGTGGATGAAGGCGAGGCCGCCGCGCCGGAAGGCGAAGCGCCGCCGCCCGCGGCATCGGTCCCGGCGGTGGCCGGATGGCAATCGGTGCTCGACCAGGAGCTCGCGAACGCCAACAACAGCACGGAGCCGGGCTCGCGTGTTTACCGCGACGGTTTGGTCGACATGAAGGCGAGCAGATACCCCAACGCGGTCGCCAAATTCCAGGCCTTTCAGCGGGCCCATCCCAAGTCGCCGCTGGCCGAGCCGGCGGAGTATTTCTCCGCCAACGCGCTGTTCGAGATGGGCGCGCGCGACCCGTCCAATTACAACCAGTCGATCCTGCAGTTCAACGATCTCGCGCTGCGCTATCCGCGCGGCCGCTTCGCCGCCAGCGCGCAGCTGCGCGAGGCGGAGGCCTTCCTGCGCACCAACGACTCGCTCGACGCCCGCCTGACCCTGCAGAAACTGGTCCGCGATCATCCGGGCACCCCTGAGGCTGCGGCCGCCGATGCGATGATGAAGAGCATGGCGAGCAGCTAGCTGCGAGCGATTCGCGCGTCCGCCAAGCAGATGCCGGCGCGCCGCGCCGCCGTCCCGCCGCGCAGGTGATGCACGCCGCGTATGCGTTGACCGATGGAAACAATCCGCAATATAGAGGCGCTTGCGCCGCACCCTCATCCGGTGGTGGCGCTCGGCAACTTTGACGGCGTGCACCTGGGACATCGTGTGATCCTCAAGACCGCGATCGATCGCGCGCGCGCGGCTGCGGGCACCGCCTTCGCCCTCACTTTCGATCCGCTGCCGGCCAAGGTGCTCGCGCCGGCGCGCGCGCCCCAACTGATCCTCGCGCCCGAAGACAAACTCGAACTGCTGCGCGATTCGGGAATCGACGGCGTGATCGTCCTCGCGTTCACCGAGGCGCTGAGCCGGCTTGCGCCCGCCGATTTCGTGCGCGAATGCCTGCTGGGCAAAATCGGCGCCCGTGAAGTGGTGGTCGGACACAGCGTGAGCTTCGGCCATGCCCGCGCCGGCAACGCCGAGGTGATGGCCGAGTTGGGACGGCGGATGGGCTTTGCGACGGTCGTGGTGGGACCGGTGCGGGCCGCTGACGCGGTCGTGAGCTCGACGCGGGTGCGCGAGCTGATCGCTGCGGGCGAGATGCGGAGGGTCGCCGAGTTGCTCGGGCGCGTGCACTTCCTGAGCGGTACGGTCGTCCATGGGCGCGAGCGCGGCCGCACCATCGGCTTTCCCACTGCCAATCTCGACTCCGCAACCGAATGTCTGCCGCCCGACGGTGTTTATGCGACGCGCGTGATCTTGCCGGACGGCGCGTTCGCGTCGATAACCAATATCGGGATGCGTCCGACGTTCGCCGAACCCGCGCGCACGATCGAGGCGCACATTTTCAATTTCGATCGCGACATCTACGGCGCGAAGATCCGCCTCGAGATCGTCGAGCGGATCCGCGGCGAGCGCAAGTTCGAATCCGGCCAGGCGCTGGCCGCGCAGATCGCCGAGGACTTGAAGCGCGCCAAAGAAATCCTCGCGGCCGCGTGAGCGTTCGAATTGCCGAAACCGGGGGCCTCGCGGAGGCGTATTTTCGCTCGTGCCCCGCTGGAGGCGGGGCGCGGGCGCGCGAATCCTCGCGCGGCGCGCGCCGACCGGATAACGGGACGCTACGGAGCGTGGCGGCGCGACGCGGCTCTTGCATGCCGAACAAAGCCATCACCTTTGCCTGCATCCTGATGATGCTCGCCGCCGCGACGGCGGCGCCCGCGTCCGCGCCCGTTGTCGTGCGGGTCGCGCGTCGCATTCCCTCCGCAGGCCTCCGCGTGCGAGTGGCGGGTCTTCGCGATTCGAAGGGCCAGGTGATTTGCACGCTCTACGATTTGCCGGAGGCCTTCCCCTCGGATTCGAATCGGGCCGTCGGGCACGCGGTCGTGGCGATCAGGAATCGTAGCGCCGAGTGCGATTTTGCAGGCATCGCACCGGGCAAATACGCGCTGGTCGCTTTTCACGACGAGAACAGCAACGGCGAGTTCGATCGCAGCTGGTTCGGAATGCCCAAGGAGGGGTACGCGTTCTCGAACAATGTCAGACCGGTGTTCGCCCCGCCATCGTTCAAGGCCGCCGCTTTCGACTACGCGGGCGGCGAGCAATGGCTGACGGTCGCGATGCACTACTAGCTGGCCGCGCGCTGCGCTCTCACGCGCGGCTGGTGCAGTCGGATTGCCGGATTTTGCGGATTTCGCGCTACTTGATGTAGAACGCCTCGGGCGCCGGCCGATATACGCGCGCAAGCCAGGTCGGACGCCGCAGCCCGCCGGGGCCGGGAGCGGGCCGCGTCATCTCGAGCCATCGGCGATACACCTCGTGCGACTTGCGCGTGTCGACAAAGATGTCGCCGTAGCGATCCTCCGGCCCCGCGCCGCTGACCGTGACCTTCTGATGCCAGCAGTGCTGACCGCTTATGGGATCGGGTTGCACGGGGAAAATCAGGTTCTGATGCACGCCGGCGTCCTGCCACCAAACGCGCTCCGAATCGGGGTCGGCGCTCGCAAACGGTCGGACGCCGTGCACCTGCCGCATCATCCAGGCGCCCTCCTCCTTGCGGGTCAATTCGACCAGTCCGCTGGCCCATCGCTCGCCGCCGCTTTCCTCCTGCAGACGCCAGCGCCCCAGATGATGCGAGCACGCGATCACGCCCGGCCGAATCGATTCGGTCACCCATACCTTGTCGATGAAATAACCGATCTCGGTGGCGATCTTGAGCAGCCCGCTGGTGTCGACGCTGAAGCGCCGCGCGTCTTCGGGGTTAAGCCAGAGCGGATTGCGATTGGATATTTCGTATAGCCACTTGGCGTTGGCGGAGCGAGTATGTACCAGCGTCGGCAGGCGGAACGTCGGCAGCAGCAGCATTTCGCCGCGCGCGCGATCGATTTTGCTCCAGTGCACGTGGCTTCTGATGTAGGTCGGAATAGAATACTCAGGCCATTTCCATTCCTTGAGCGTCCTTGAGTAGAACTCCAGCTTGCGCGAGGGCGTGGGAAAACCCACGTGCGCGCGGCCGTCGATCTCGACGCCGACGGCGGCGCCTCCGTGCGTGATGACTTTACTCGCCGGATCGACCGCGGCGTCTTCAAGGTCGCGCGCGGGCGGCGCCTTTTCGTGAACCCGGTAGGAGCCTTCCTCGATCAGGAACGCGCCGTACTTGCGCATGTAGGCTAGCGGCGCGAGGTTTTCTTTCGCCGCCGCGGCAGGCAGGCCGGGCACGCTGTTGTCGAAAATCCAGCGATAGAAATCCTCGACCGTCAGTTTTTCTCCCGGGCGATACGGCGACTCGAAGTATTTGCGGATGCCGAGCGCGCCGTCGGGGTCGATTCTCCACGACAACTCGATCCAGAACTCGTCCTCTTCCCAGACCTCGCCCAGGCCGGCTTCGCGATGGGCCTCGTAGGTGAAGTTGAAGCGCTTGCCCGCGCGCTCCAGCGCGACCCGCGCGACCGGCTGGCGAAATCCGATCCAGCGCGCGGCGTGGGTCTCCTGGCTCAGCAGATCATGGCGCTCCGGTCCGTGGCCCATCGGCAGCACGTAGTCGGCGAACTGCGCGGTCTCGCTCCAGATCGGCGTAAGGCACGCGTGGCGTTCGATCTTGCTCTCGTCGGTGAGCGCCTCGATCCAGCTCATCCCGTCGGGATTGGTCCACACGGGATTGTAAACGCGGGTGAAGTAGGCGCTGATTTTTCCGCGGCCCTGCTTGAGGAAATGCGGCAGCAGGAAGCTCATCTCGAAGAAGGCGAGCGGAAACTCGCGCGGCCACATCAGCTCGTTCCACATCTTCGCCGGCGGCGGCATCATCGGCGGCGCCGGCACGAACTTGTTGGCGGAGTTGGGCGCGGTGCCGCCGGGCGCGTCCACCGCTCCCATCAGGACCACCAGGAACTCCAGCGCGCGCGCCACCTGCCATCCGCCCAGGTTGCCCGCCGCCGCGTTGCGCCATACGTGGGTCGCCAGCGCCGGACCGGCGCGCCCGATCTCCCGCGCGACTTCGACGATTACGCTCGCCGGCGCCCCTGATTCGTGCTCGGCGAACTCGGGCGTGTATTGCGCGTAAACCTCGGCGAGCGCCTCCAGGAACGCCTCGAAAGTCTGCGCGCGACCGGGATGCTCTTCGCGCAGGTATTCCTCCCAGTTGACCCAGCGGCGCAGAAACTCGCGATCGTAAAGCCGCTCGCGCAGGATCACGTGGCACATCGCCAGCAGCACGGCGGCCTCCGTGCCCGGCCAGGTGGACATCCACCAATCCGCCTTGGTTGCGGTATTGGAGAGCCGCGTATCGATCACGCAGACCCGCGCGCCGCGCTGCTTCGCCTCGATAATCCGCTGCGCATGCGGGTTGAAGTAGTGGCCCGCCTCCAGGTGCGAGCTGAGCAGCAGGATAAAGCGGGCGTTCGCGTGATCGGGCGAGGGCCGGTCCGCGCCGTGCCAGAACGCGTAGCCGGTGCGGGCGCCGGCGGAACATACGTTGGTATGGCTGTTGTGTCCGTCGATTCCCCAGGCGTGCAGGATGCGATGGTTGTAAATCAGTTCATGGCCGGGGCGGCCGACGTGGTAGACGATCTCGTTGCGGCGTCCGTCGACCAGCGCGCGGCGGATTCGCCCGGCCAGATCGTCGAGCGCCTCATCCCACGTCACGCGCTCCCATTTGCCCTCGCCGCGCTGCCCCGCGCGCCGCATCGGGTAGCGGATACGTTCGGGGTCGGTGACCTGATTGATCGTCGCGGGACCCTTGGCGCAGTTGCGGCCGCGGCTTCCCGGATGCGCCGGGTTGCCTTCGAACTTGCGGATCGTAAAGTCGCTCTTGTCGACGTATCCGAGCAGGCCGCATCCGGCCTCGCAGTTGAAGCATACGGTCGGCACCAGCGTGTAACGTTTCTCGACCTTGCGCGGCCACGCGGCCGGGTCGTACTCGACCCAGTCGTCCCATCGCTCGATCGGTGGGAACGCGCTTAGCCCGCCGGCTGGCGCCTCCAGTTCCATCGCCGCCGGATTGAGCGGCTCAGGCGTGTCCTTCGCTTCAGCCATCGTTCCTCTTGTCTCAGCGGTACCGCCCGCTAACTGAGCGGCACCGCCTGTCCGGCTTCGATGAAGATATTCTCGAACACCCACAATCCGAACAGGCTGAGGACGGCCGCGATAGTCGCGAGCGCCATCGTGTTCGTTGCCATCGCGACTCCGAGCAAGGAAGACGGCACGAGGGTCCCGAGCACCACGGCTGCGCCCCAGAAGCGCCGGCCGAGAGCGCCGCGCAGGATGAGTTCGGCGGCGCGGCGAAAATCCTCGCTCATTGCCGGCAGCGTGAGTTCGATAAGGATCATCGCGAGCCCGAGGATCAGCGCCAACAACAGAACCATCGCCGACATATAACTCACGGCATCCGTAGAGCCGAGCAGCGCGGCCGCAAGTAACAGAATCGCCGCGCCGCCAATAAGCGCCTGCACCAGCAGGTGCCAGATGAAGATCGGGCTTTGCCAGAGATCGCGGCCCTTGGCCTGGGCGAAGAGGAATGCCGAGTAGCAGGCCGAGGCGACCCCAAAGATAGCGGTCGCGGTCGCCAGAACGTCGGGGACCGAGCGGGCGAAGATGCCGCAGGCGAGCCACGCCGTCGCGAGCGCGCCATAGATCATCAGGATGTACGTTCCCCAGACCAGCCACGAGCGAAAATTGGGTTTGGTTAGCAGATAGTAAAAACGCCACGGCTGCTTGAGGTCCGCGACCAACAGCACGACCGTGATGCCGAGAAACAGCAGGGCAACAGTTGGACCGGCGATATCAACCAGGACGCGGTCGCCGCCGCTCGGCGTCGCGAACAGCATAGCGGCGACGAGCAGCGCGCCCGCCGCGATTGATTTGGTCCATAGGTACGCCGCAGGAATCGCTCCCCAGGGCGCGGGATGCGCGACGTCATATACGATGCGCGACGAGCCGGGCGCGACGCCGCCGGCGTCTTCGCCGGTCGGCGGACGTTCGCCGCCGAGCGGATTGTGGTCGGCCCACATCGAGCTTTCTTCCGGCCGCATCATCGACGGCTGCAGCAGGTCGCCCTCGATACCGACATAAAAGAGCTTGGGCTGTGTGCCCTTGTGCGGCTTGCGGGCCGCGACCTTCTGCGTCGCCACGATGCGACTTACGCGGCTTTGCGGATCGTCGAGGTCGCCGGTCATGATCGCCTGCGTGGGACAGACCACGACGCAGGCCGGCTCGAGGTTGGCTTCGACGCGATGCGCGCAGAAGTTGCACTTGGCGGCTGTGCTGGTCGCCGGGTCGATGTAAAGCGCGTCGTAGGGGCAGGCCTGCATGCATGATTTGCATCCGATGCAGCGGCTGTTGTCGAAATCGACGATCCCATTGTCGCGCCTGAAGAGCGCCCTGGTCGGGCAGATCTCGACGCAGGGCGCCTGCTCGCAGTGATTGCAGCGCATCACGCCGAAATGGCGGCTGGTGCCGGGAAAGGAACCCTTCTCGATGTATTTGACCCAGGTGCGGAAGACGCCGACCGGGACCTTATGCTCGTCCTTGCAGGCGACCGTGCATGCGTGGCATCCGATGCATCGGTTCTGGTCGATCACGAAACCATAACGCACGCGCGAGTCCCCCCTCGCGTCACTGCCGCAAGGCGCCGGCAGGAGCGGTAGAGAAGCTATCCAAGGGAAATCATCGTCCGGCAAGCCGCTACGGCGGCGGCCGACGTCTTTTCTCTTACTACAGGAACGGCGGAGCTGCGAAACAGTAGAAGCGGCGCGGCTGCCGCATACGGGCTCAGGGCTCCCAGAAGGGAATTTCGGCGATCAGGGTCAGCCCGCGGTTGGCATGCGTGCGCGCGCTTACGGTGCCGCCGTTGGTCTCGGTAAGCGCGCGCGCGATGTATAGCTTCCAGCCTGACGAACCCATCCCCTGCCGATCTTGCACCGGCCGCTCGAACAGGTGCGAGAATTGTTCCTGACTGAGCTGCGGGCCGGTGTCCTGAACCTCAACGATCACCTTGCCGCCGCTTAAGAAGGTGCGCAGCACCACTTCGCCGCTTTCGGTGCGCTGGATGCCGTTGCTGAGCAGGTTGGCCGTGATGCGCTCGAGATGGAGCGGATCGAGACTGCCGCGCGGCATCCCGCCCAACTCGGTGCGCATCCGCAGCCCCTTAAGCCGCGCCTCGCGACCGTAAACGTCGGCAACTTCCTGCACGATGACGTTGGGGTCGATGACTCGCGGATGAGGTTGGAGGTTATCCTCTTCGAGCAGGTACATGTCGAGCACGTTCTTAACCAGCAAGTCCATCGCGCGCGAGGTCGAGCCGACGCGGGCCAGCAGATGGGTGGTCTCTTTTTCGCTGAGCTCGTCCTCCTCGAGCAGCGTCACGAGCCCTACCAGCGTGGCGAGGGGATTGCGGATGTCATGGGTCATCGTGCCGACCTGGCGCTCGCGGAACTTGGCCGCCGCCGCCAGCTGCTCCATCTGCGCGCGCAGCTTGCCCCGGTAGCGGTCGAGAAACACCGCCGTGAACCACGACAACACCAGCGCGGCGACAAAACCCAGCCATCGATAAATCGTGTACTGATCGTGCGCGGGCACGAACAACTGGGCCGCGCCGAACAGGGCGAGGCATCCGAGGTTGAGCATTCCCTGCCATCGCGGCCCCCACATCACGAAGGCCGCGGTCGCGAACGGGCACAGAACGATGGCGATAAAGGCGAGTTCGGGAGTGTGGTTGAGCGCCGCGATCTTTATGAACAGCGCGATGACAATGACGCAGGTAGTCAGCGTCCAGGCTTTCCAATAGCGGCGAAACACGCTCAGCCAGGTAAGGCCGAAAAACGCAGTGACGATCGCGAACGCAGCGTACTGGTAGGGGCTTAGTTCATGCTGACCGAACCGCAGCACCTCGAGGCTGCCGTAGGCGAACAGGAAAAAGATCGCAATCGGCCCCGCGACCTTGAGGGTGCTGATGGCTTCGGCGTCGTGATCGATCTCGAGCAGAACGCGCCGGTCGGCGGCTACAGGACGCCGTGGACTAAGTATCAGCCCCGGCTGGTCAGCGCCGACTTCGTCCGCCGCTATGAACTGAGCTGTTGCCATAGTCCCCCCCCCGGGGCGCTCAGACTCTAGATTTGCCGATGGCGCGGGCTGCTTCAAGCGCCTCGTCCATCACGCGCAGGGCGAAATCCACTTCGGCGGCGCCCAGGTTGAGCGGCGGCGCGACCCTGACCACGCGCTCCGCATTCAACGTCCAGTTTACGATCACGCCGCGGGCCAGCGATTCGCGAACGAAAGTCTGGGCGATCTCCGCGCTCGCGAACTCGATGCCTATCAGTGCTCCAATGGCGCGCACGCCCGCAAGCTCCGACGCGCTAAACCGCCGAAGCCCCTGCGCCAGCTGCTCGCCAAGCGTGTCTGCCCGCTTCCAGAGGCGTTGATTGACAATTACGTCAAGCGTAGCTAGGCCAGCCGCGCAGGACAGTGGATGACCGCCGAAGGTGGTGATGTGACCGAGCGGTGGATTCCGCGCAAGTTCCCCCAAGAGCTCGGTTGACCCGCAAAACGCGCCCAAGGGCAGGCCGCCGCCCAGCGCTTTCGCCATCACTACGAGATCGGGCACTACGCCGAAGTGCTCCATCGCAAACAACCGCCCGGTGCGGCCCATCCCGGTCAGCACTTCGTCGAAGATCAGAAGCGCTCCCGTCCGGTCGCATCGCTCGCGCAGCGACCGCATGAAGCCGGCCGCAGGGATACGCACGCCACCCTCGGCCTGTACCGGCTCGATCACGACCGCGGCAACCGTCGCATCGATCGCCTCCAGCGCGGCTGCGTTATCGTAGGGCAGGTGGGTTACCGGGCCCGGCAGTGGTTCGAACGGGGCGCGAAACGCCGGGTTTCCCATCAGGGCCAGCGCGGCCATCGTGTCGCCGTGATATGCGCCGTCAAACGCCACGAAACGCGAGCGCCGCGTGTGCTTGCGTGCTGTCTTGAGTGCGCCCTCGATCGCTTCGGCTCCGCTGTTGGTGAAATAGACACATCCGAGCGAGGCCGGCAGCAACTGCGCGAGGCGTTCGGCGAGCCGCACCTGCGCTTCGATGACGTATTCGCCGTAGACCATCACGTGCAGGTGGCGGCGGGCCTGCGCCGCGATCGCCGCGAGCACGGCCGGATGACCGTGTCCGAGCGCCGAGACACCGATTCCTGCGATCAAATCGAGGTAACGCCGTCCGTCGGCCGTGAACAGCCACGCACCCTCGGCGCGCGCGATCTCCAGTCCGATCGGCGCCTGCGAGGTCTGCGCGACGTGTTGCAGGAAGGCCTGTCTCAACGCGCTCATCGCGCCGCCTCGCGCAACAATTCGAGCATCGCACCGCCGCCGTGCGGCCAATCGAGCGGCGGCGATTGCATCCGTCCCGGATCGCACACGTACGTCGCGCCGAGCCGCCGCAATTCGGCGGCGAGCCGCTCGCGAACGTCCAACGGCGCGGCCAGCGCAAAGGCTTCCAGCCGTCCGGCGGCCGCACCGAGCCGCGAGCCGAGTTCGTCAGCGCGCTCAAGCTCGCTGACGAACACCGTGCGATAGCCGGGCGAGGCGGAAAAAGCGGCTGCGGCGTCGTAGATGACGGTCCAGGCCATGCGCGGGCCTTCCCATAGCCCCACGTCGCCGCGGCCCGCGCGCTCTGCGAGCGCGCGCCATCGCGCGCGCTCGCAGAGCGCGCGAATCGAGGCGGCGGCGCCAAGTGGCAGCCGCTGCGGCGCTGGCAGCCGCCGTTCCAGGCGCGCAAGGGCGCGGGCGAGGTGCGCCGCGAAGCGGCGCGCCGCGCCCGCGCCCCCCGCCACGAAGATGTGATGCGGCGAGAGACATCCGCGCTGCTCGAACAGCGTGACGTCGCGGGCGAGGCCGTCCGCCGCCGCCTCGGCGGCGGACGGCCTCGCCCCGGGAGCCACCACCAGCAGTGCGCCGCTTAGCCGGCTGCCGAAGCCGGCGAGCGGGCGCGCACCCGCTGATGCGGCGCGCGCGGTGAGCGCAGCGATGGAGGCGTCGTCGCCGTAGGCG